>DASXWZ010000113.1:0-3329 GCA_036503375.1 Rhodanobacteraceae bacterium
TGCGGCGCACGCCGCGACCGGATCCTTGATTGAGGTCAAGGCGCAGGGCGCGCACGCGGCGCACCCTGTCACATCATGTCCAGCATCCCGCTTCCCTCCGCGGTGCGCACGGCGCCGCTGCCGTTCCGCCCCCTGTTCCTGTGCGCGGCGCTGTTCGCCACGCTGGGCATGCTCGCATGGGGGCTGTTCCTGCACCTGGGCTGGAATCCTTCCGCTGCGCTGGCGCCGATTCCCTGGCACGCGCATGCGATGCTTTATGGTTTCGCCGGCGCGCTGATCGGCGGCTTCGTGCTGACGGCATCCGGACACTGGACCGGCATTCCGACCACCACGCCGATGACGCTGGCAATGGCGACGTTGCTCTGGCTGGTCGCGCGCATCACGCTGTTGCTGGCCGCTCCGTTGTGGCTCGGCGCGAGTTTCGACATCGCATTCCTGTTGTTGGTCGCCGTGCTGGTGGCGCGTGTGGTGCTGCTGTCGAACAACCAGCGCAATTTCTTCCTGGTCGCGATCCTGTTCGGCTACGCCGCGCTGGATGCGTGGTTCTACGTCGCCGTGGCGCGCATGGATTTCGAACAGGTCACGCGTGCGCTGCTGGTATGCGTGGACCTGCTGACCTTGCTGATGCTCGCGATCGGCGGGCGGGTGGTGCCGTTCTTCACCGGCCGCAAGATGCCGGAGTTGAAGATGACTCAGTTTCCGCCATTGAACATCGCGGTCAACGCCGGCGCGGCGATCCTGCTGCTGCTCGATCTTTTCGGGGTAGGCGGCATGCCGCGCGGCGCCTGCATGGGGGTCCTGGCCCTGCTCGCGTTCCTGCGGCTGCTCGGCTGGCGCGGCTGGGGCACGCTGCGCGAACCGATGCTGTGGGTGCTGCACCTTGGTTATCTGTGGCTGGCGATCGGTCTGGCCTTGCGGGGGCTCGGCCTGATCGGCACATGGAACCAACCGGAAATCGAGACGCTGCACGGCATCACCGTCGGCGCGCTCGGCACCTTGTCGCTCGGCATGATGACGCGCGTGTCGCTGGGTCACAGCGGCCGTGAGATCCGCGCCAATGCCGCGCTGATCGTCGTGTTCGTCCTGCCGACGATCGCGGCAATATTGCGGCTCGCGATCGGACCGGCGGGCTGGACCTGGGCCGCGTGCGTGTGGATTCTCGCCTTCCTGCTCTGGCTGATCGTGATGACCCCGGTACTGCTGCGCGATGTGCCCAAACGCGTGGAGGCCGTGCGCACTTGAGCCGCGTTGCGTTACGCTTTCCGCGAGCCGGGCGGAGGGCGGTCGTGCACGACGACGAGCAGGCGTTGCGCAAACACTACCTGTTGGCCGCCGTCGATGACGCGCAGTGGCGCGCGCTGTCGCCGCACCTGCACTCGCGTCGTCTGAAAACGGGCCAGCGCCTGTTCTCGCAAGGCGATCGCGCGGACGTCTTCTACATCGTCCGGCACGGAACGATGAAACTGTTCCGGGTTTCGCCGCAGGGCGGCGAAAAGATCATGCGTCTGGTACGCGCCGGGCAGAGCTTCGCCGAAAGCGTGCTGTTCACCGAACCGCCGCGTTATCCCGTGCATGCGCAGGCGGTCGAAGCTGGCGAACTGGTCGCGGTGGAGCGCGAGGCATACCTCGGCATCCTGCGCGAATCGTTCGACACCTGTCGCGCCGTGATGGCGCAGATGACCCAGCGCATCCACGCACACTGGAACGAGATCGAGGCCTTGAGCCTGCACGGCGCGGTGCCGCGGCTGGCGCGCTACCTGCTCGACCAGTATGCACAGCAGGATTCGGCGCGGATCATCCTGCCCTTTCCCAAGAGCCAGATCGCCGCGCAACTGGGCCTGGCGCCGGAAACGCTTTCGCGCGGGCTGCGCGCGCTGTCGCGGCGCGGCGCGATCCGCGTGCGCGGCGCACGCATCGACGTACTGGACGCGGACCGGCTGCTGGACAGCGGCATGATTTGACGCAAGTCAAGGTGCCGGCGGCGGTCACCGTCGGATGATTGCGCGCAACGCGCACTGTCGGGGAGGGTCGGCATGGCTACTGTCAGCGAAGATCTGCTGGGTGACGAGGGTCCGGTTTCGCCGTGGTGGTTGCGCACCGTCGGCATCGTGATGGTGCTGGGATTCGCGATGCTGATCGCGATCACCGCGCTGGCCTACCGCAACGCGCCGCCGGTCCCCGAGCGCGTGACGGATGCGGCAGGCAACACGCTCTACACCGGCGACGACGTGCGTGACGGCCAGGCGATCTTCCTGCGCTACGGCTTGATGGACAACGGCAGCATCTGGGGACACGGCGCGTATCTCGGTCCCGATTTCTCCGCGCTGGCGTTGCACCAGATGGGGCTGGACACCGCCGCGGCGCTCGCGCTGGAGCGCTTCGGCAAGCCGATGGACCAGCTCGATGACGTGCGCCGGGCCGGCATCCGCGCGCAGACCGCGGTGGTGCTGAAGACCAATCGCTACGACGCCGATACGCACACATTGCGACTCACCGACGCTGAAGCGCGCGCCTACCGGCAGCAGATCGGATACTGGCGCGAGTATTTCACCGCCTCGGGCCGCAATGGCGGACTCAAGCCGAATCTGATCACCGACGCTACCGAACTGGCGCAGTTCACCGCGTTCGTGGACTGGGCCGCGTGGGTGTCGGTCGCGAACCGCCCCGGCAGCAATTACTCCTACACCAACAATTTCCCGTACGACCCGATGGTCGGCAACGTGCCGACGGGCGGCACGCTGCTGTGGAGCGCGTTGAGCCTGGTGGTGCTGCTGGGCGGCATCGCCACCGTGCTGCTGATCTTCGGCCGCTACGAAAACCTCGGCTGGGTCAGCGGCGACCGCCACATCCACCCGCAGGTGCTGCCCGGCGCCGCCAGCCCCGGACAGCGCGCGCTGGTGAAATATTTCGTGGTTGTCGCGGTGCTGTTCCTCGCGCAGACATTGCTCGGCGGCGCGATCGCGCATTCGCGTGCTGAGCCGGGAGATTTCTACGGCTTCCCGATCGACAAGTGGCTGCCGAGCAATCTGTTGCGCACCTGGCACCTGCAGACCGCGATCTTCTGGATCGCCACGGCCTATGTCGCCGCCGCATTGTTCCTCGGCCGCACGCTGCGCCGCAGCGAGCCGCGCGGCTTCTCCGTGTGGGTCAACCTGCTGTTCGGCGCTTTCGCCATCGTGATCTTCGGCAGCCTTATCGGCGAATGGGTCGGCATGTCCGGCCTGCTCGGCAAACTCTGGTTCTGGCTGGGCAACCAGGGTTGGGAATATCTGGAGATCGGCCGGATCTGGCAGGTGCTGATGATCGTCGGCCTGTTCGCGTGGTTCGCG
>DASXWZ010000114.1:0-5216 GCA_036503375.1 Rhodanobacteraceae bacterium
CTGCCGATGTGAAAGTCGGCGATCGCATCGCGACCTCCGGTCTGGGTGGACGTTTCCCCGCGGGATTTCCGGTGGGTGTCATCACGTCGATCGGCCCCGATCCGACCGGTATGTTCGCGCAGGCCAGCGCGCAACCCGCGGCCGCGCTGGCACGCAGCGGCGAGGTGTTACTGTTGCGCGATTTGCCGGAGCAGGTCGGACCACCACCGGTCGCGCCGCCGGTCGGACCGCCTGCAACATTGGCTCCGGCTGCGAATGCCCCCGATCCGCGCGCGCCGGAAACGCACGCTGATGCTGCACCGAAATCGGTTCCGCACTCCAACGCGGTCACGCAGCGATGAATCGCCAGCGCGCGCAAAACTGGATCTTCGCCGGCAGCCTCGCACTGGCGTTGTTGCTGATGCTGATGCCGTTGCCGCAGTCATGGGCGCCGTTGAAGCCGTACTGGCCGGCGCTGGTACTTGTCTATTGGGCGCTGGAGTTGCCGGACCGGATCAATCTCGGCCTCGCATTCCTCGTGGGTCTGGGCGCGGATCTGCTGGATGGCGCACTGCTGGGCGAACAGGCGCTACGGCTGGCGGCGCTCGTTTTCATCGTGCTGCGCTTCCGTTCGCGCCTGCGATTCTTTCCGATGTGGCAACAATCGGCAGCGGTGCTGGTCCTGCTGCTGAACGATCGCGTGCTGTTGTTGCTGGTGCGGCTGTTCGCCGGCGACCCGCGCCCGCCCGCGACGTTCTGGCTGGCGCCGATTACCGGCACGATCGCGTGGCCGTTCGTGTTCCTGCTCCTCGATGACCTGCGCGCCCGGTTGCGTGTCAAGGAATCGGGCGCATAGCGCTGGCGAACCGGCTCATGTCTCCGCGCACGCTCAAGGATACGCACGGCGAAGTGACGCGCTTCGGCGTGCGCGCACTGACCGGCTTCGTGTTGATCGTGCTGGCGCTGGCTGTGCTCGGCGGCCGTTTCTGGTTCCTGCAGGTGATGCGGCACGACGAGTTCTCCACGCGTTCGCAAGCCAACCGCGTGCACCTGCGCCATCTGCCGCCGCCGCGCGGTCTGATCTACGACCGCAACGGTGTGCTGCTGGCCGACAACATCCCGGCGTTCCGGCTGGACGTCGTGCCGGAAAAGATCAAGGACATGGATGCGCTGCTGCACCGATTGTCAACGGTGGTGCCGCTTTCCAGTGACGACGTCGCCCGCTTTCGGCAATCGCTGAAACAGCACCGGCCCTTCGAGTCGGTGCCGCTGAAATTCCATCTGGGCGAGGACGAGATCGACCGCTTCGCGGTGAACGCGTGGAAGTTTCCGGGAGTGGACGTCGCGCCGTACCTCACGCGTAACTATCCGCTGGGAGCCGAATTCGCGCACGTGATCGGTTATGTCGCGCGCATCGACGACAAGGACCTCTCACACCTGGATGCCGACCGCTACGCCGGCACCACGCACATCGGCAAGACAGGGATCGAGAAATACTACGAAGACCGGTTGCACGGCACGCCTGGTTATGAACTGGTCGAGGTGAATGCCGACCAGCGGCCGCAACGCGTGCTGGAGCGGGTCGCCCCGAAGCCGGGACAGAATCTCTATCTCAGCATCGATGCGCGCATCCAGAAGGCCGCCATCGATGCCTTCGACGGCAGGCCCGGTGCGGCGGTGGCGATCGATCCGCGCAACGGCGAAGTGCTGGCGATGGTGACCGTGCCGAGCTTCGATCCCAACCTCTTCGTCAACGGCATCAGCCAGGCCGATTATTCCGCGCTGCTGAAGGATCCGGACAAACCGCTGTTGAATCGCGCGCTGCGCGGCGGCTATCCGCCGGGCTCGACCATCAAGCCGTTCATGGGGCTCGCCGGTCTGGAACTGGGGTTCCGCAAGCCCACGGATACGGTGCTCTCCACCGGCACTTTCTACATCCCCGGTTCCTCGCGCGGCTATCGCGACGACCAGCGCTACGGCGCCGGCACGGTGAACCTGATGCAGGCGATCGCGAGATCGGTGAACACCTATTTCTATTCGCTGGCCCTGGCGATGGGCATCGACAAGATGGACGCCTATCTGTCCAAATTCGGTTTTGGCGCCGAAACCGGCGTCGATCTTCCGGCCGAGGGCGATGGCGTGCTGCCTTCGCCCGACTGGAAGCGCAAGACCTGGAACCAGCCCTGGTACGCGGGCGAAACCGTGATCGCGGGCATCGGCCAAGGCTACTGGGTGGTGACGCCGATGCAGCTCGCGCATGCCGTGGCGATGCTGGCCGACGGGGGCGTGCCGCACGCGCCGCACCTGCTGCGTGCCACTCGCGATGGGCGCGACGGAGCGGTCGTGCCGATGGCCGATCCGCCCGAAGCACCGAGCGCGATCAGGAATCCGGCGAATTTCGAAGCGGTGCGGCAGGGCATGATCGGAGTGGTGTACGACCCGAGCGGGACCACCTATACCGCGGGCATCCGCAACGGCTTTCCGTACGTGATCGCCGGCAAAACCGGCACCGCGGAACGTTTCTCGCGCAAGGGCGACGAGTACATCACCACCAAGGACAAGGCATTCCTCGCCGCGCGCCATCGCGCCTGGTTCATCTGCTTCACGCCCGCGGAATCGCCGCGCATCGCGGTCGCGGTGGTGCTGGAAGCCGGCGCCTGGGGTGGCACCGATGCCGCGCCGATCGCGCGCAAGATCCTGGACGCCTGGCTCGCCGGCCAACCCGCATCAGCGCTGCCGCCGGCCACGATCACCGCGAGCGCGAACACGCCCGCCGCAGAAACCAAGGTCGTGCAATGAACGCGACCATCGCCGGCATCCGCACGCGCGCGCTGCGCTTCGGCCGGCGCCTGATGCACCGCCCGCCGATCGATTTGCCGCTGGCGGTCGCACTGCTGATCCTGGCGTGCGTCGGCTTGGTCACGCTCTACAGTGCCAGCGATCTAGATGCCGGCGTGATCGGCGGTCAGGCCGCGCGCTTTCTGCTGGGTGCGATCCTGATGGGGGTGGTTTCGCGCATTCCGCCGACCCTGCTGCGCACCTGGACACCGTGGTTCTACGCGATCAGCACGTTGCTGCTGGTGGCCGTGGTCGTGCTGGGCGAGGGGCGCGGCGCGAACCGCTGGCTGGATCTGCGCGTGATCCGTTTCCAGCCGTCGGAGTTCCTGAAACTCTCGATGCCGATGATGATCGCGTGGTACCTGCACCCGCGTCAGTTGCCGCCGGGCTGGAGGGACATCTTCGTGGCCGGCGTGCTGGTGGCGATTCCTTCGGCGCTGATCGCCAAGGAACCCGACCTTGGTACGGCTCTGCTGGTCGCGGCATCGGGCATCTTCGTGCTGTTCCTTTCGGGCATCGCGTGGTGGCGCGTGGGCCTGATGATCGGCGCACTTGCGGGCGCCGCGCCGGTCGCGTGGCATTTCCTGCACGGCTACCAGCGCCAGCGCGTGCTGACGTTCCTGCATCCGGAAAACGATCCGCTCGGCAACGGCTGGCACATCATCCAGTCGATGATCGCGGTCGGTTCGGGCGGCGCGTTCGGCAAGGGCTGGCACCACGGGACGCAGTCGCGGCTGGAGTTCCTGCCCGAGCACACCACCGACTTCATCTTCGCGGTGTTCTCCGAGGAGTTCGGTCTGGTCGGAGTGCTGCTGCTGCTCGCGCTGTACGTTTTTATCGTCGGTCGCTGCCTGTGGATCGCCGCCAACGCGCGCGACACCTATTCGCGCCTGCTGGCCGGCGCCATCGGCATGAGCTTCTTCGTGTACGTGATGGTCAACGGCGGCATGATCACCGGCTTGTTGCCGGTGGTGGGCGTGCCGCTGCCCATGATTTCCTACGGTGGCACGTCAGCCGTCACGCTGTTGTGCGGGTTCGGCGTGCTGATGTCGATCCACGCGCACCGGAAATGGGTGGGCTAGCAGGAACGGTAAGCTGCAGCGCCGGCCTGGTTCTAGCGTAACGCACGCGCCGCGTCCAGTGCGAAATAGGTGAGGATCGCGTCCGCGCCCGCGCGCTTGATGCAGGTGAGCGCTTCCAGCATGCAGGCGCGTTCGTCCAGCCAGCCGTTTTGCGCGGCGGCTTTCAGCATCGCGTATTCGCCGCTGACCTGATAGACGAAAGTCGGTGCGCCGAAACGTTTCTTCACGCGACGCACGATGTCGAGGTACGGCAATCCCGGTTTCACCATCACCGCATCCGCGCCTTCGGCGAGGTCCAGTTCCACCTCGCGCAGCGCTTCGTCGGAATTGGCGACGTCCATCTGGTAAGTGTGCTTGGAGCCCTTGCCGAGATTCGCCGCCGAACCGACCGCGTCACGGAACGGGCCATAGAAGCTGGATGCGTATTTCGCAGCGTAGGCGAGGATGCGCGTGTGGATCAGGCCCGCGTGTTCCAGTGCTTCGCGGATCGCGCCGATGCGGCCGTCCATCATGTCCGAGGGCGCGACGAAGTCCGCGCCCGCGCGTGCCTGGGACAGCGCCTGCTTCACCAGCGCCTCGACGGTTTCGTCGTTGACGATGTATCCGCTGTCATCGATCAGACCGTCCTGCCCATGCGTGGTGAATGGATCCAAAGCGACATCGCAGATCACGCCCAGTTCCGGAAAGCGCTGCTTGAGGGCACGGGTGGCGCGTTGCACGAGGCCCCGTTCGTTCCAGGCTTCGCAGGCATCGGCGCTTTTCGCCGAAGTATCCAGCGCAGGGAACAGCGCCAGTGCCGGGATCCCGAGCTGCTGTGCCTGATCTGCGACTTCCAGCAGGGCATCGATGGAAAGCCGTTGCACGCCCGGCATCGAGGCTATATCGGCCCGGACATCGCCCGCGCCTTCGTGCACGAATACGGGCAAGATCAGATCTGCGGGTGTCAGCACCGTCTCGCGCATCAGTGCGCGTGAGAAGGCATCGCGGCGCATGCGCCGCATGCGGGTGGCGGGATAGCTCATGATCAGACCAGCGGAACAACGCAGTCGCCATTGTATGCCCAGGCGAAAGCGGCCCTTCGGGCGTCCTTTTCGGGAACCGCCAACCGCTGCACACTTCCCCACATCGGACGGCACAAATCCTGCAGCAACCATTTGCGCTTGCCCCGAGCCTCACAAGCCCTTGACAAGCGGCCCGATTCAGGTCAGGTTAGGAACCGTTAAATTAGGATTAAGTCCCCGTCCGATCCGCGCGCTGCGAGAAACTTCGTAGCGTCAATGTAGAAGAAGCTCTCAACTGGTTGTAAGACAATGTTTT
>DASXWZ010000115.1:0-4406 GCA_036503375.1 Rhodanobacteraceae bacterium
CCCTTCCAACTATGTCATTACGCCGGACGGCTATTTCCATCCTTCGTGCGTGAACGCCGTCGCGGCGGACGAATCGGTCGATGCCCAGGGCAACATCGTGGCCGCCGATGGCCGCGTGCACACGATGGCACCGTGCGCGTATCCGCACTATGCACCCGATGGCACGCGCCTTTCCGGTGACGTGCTGCCGCGCCTGTCCGCATTCAACGCGGGTACGGATGCGGTAATCAACGGCTGGGTGGTCACCGGCCAGTACCTGCAGCCGCGCTCCGCGGCCGCGCGCTTCCTCGCCGCGCAGATGGCCGTGCCCCCCGGGCCTTCGGTGCAGTCCGGCCAGGTCCTCTACTTCTTTCCGGGCCTCGAGGACTACGAGAGCACGATCACGATCGTGCAGCCGGTGCTCGCCTGGAACGGCTTCAACGACAACGCATGGACGGTCGCGAGCTGGAATTGCTGCCGCAACGGCCGCGCCCTGCACAGCGCGCCGGTCGCGGTCTCGACGGGCGACACGATCCAGGGCCGCATGACGGGCGCGCGCTGCGCGAACGGTTCCTGCGCGGTGTGGTCGATCCTTTCCAGCGATGTCACGAGCGGCAAGTCCACCACGTTGAAGACCTCCAGTTATGGTCAGGTGTTCGACTGGGTCTTCGGCGGCGTGCTGGAGGTGTACGGCGTCTCGCAATGCGGCGAGTTCCCGAACGCCACGACCGAAGACTTCACCAACATTTCGGTGCTCGGAGCCGGCCCGATCACGCAACCGTGGCAGCAGATGCTGGTCACGAACTCCCCCGCCTGCGGTTATTCGGCGGCGGGTTTTCCGAATGCCGATTCGCCCAACGTCAGGCTGACGTACTGAGCGACGTAACGATATCGCCGCGGCCGCGCGTCGCGGCGATATCGGTCCGGGCACGCGCCCTTCGCCCGTTGGTTTGAGCACACGCGTCCATGGACGCCTTCAGTTATCTCTCGGTCCTGCTGTCGATCATCCTGGGCCTGGCGATCACGCAGATCCTGCAGGGCTTCCGCGACCTGATGCAGGCGCGCACGAGATTGCGACTGTACTGGCCGTCGGTGCTGTGGGCGGTCCTGCTGCTGGTGATCTGCGTGCAGGAATGGTGGGCGATGTTCAGTTGGCGTGATTACCGGCCGTGTACGTTCTCCGCCTTCTCGATGATGCTGGGGCAGACTGTGGCGACCTCTCTCGCCGCTGCGCTGGTGTTGCCCGACGTGCGCGGGGATGAACCGATCGACCTGCGCGCGTATTACTACGCGAATCACCGGTGGTTTTTCGCGATGGGCGTGATCACCATGTTGATGAGCATCGGCAAGGATCTGGTGCTCAATGGCCATGTTCCGTCGCCGCCGATCGACTTCATCGCGCAAGTGGTTTTCATCGCGATCCTCGGTTTCGGCGCGCTGACCACGCGCGAATGGGTGCACAAGATACTCGCGCCCATGGCTACGCTGTTGTTCGTCGCCTACATCGCGACCCTGTTCATGCGCTTGCGATGAGCGCCTCATGTCCGACGCTTCGGTCTGAAGCGAAGTGAGGAATCTGCGCGCGTGCGAGCCTGCTTCACGGCGAAACTGATAACCTGATCGGCAATGGCAGCGCAACGCATGCAGGGAAGCACGCAACGCCCGATGTGGATTGCCGCATCCGGCATCGGTCTGCTCTACGTCGGCAGCACGCTGCTGACGCCGCTGTATCCGATCTACCGGCGCGAGTTCCATTTCTCCGAACTGGTCGTCACCGCGATCTACGCGGTGTACGTGATCGGCAATCTGGCCGTGCTGTTCTTCTTCGGCCGGCTCTCCGACCAGATCGGCCGTCGCGCGGCGACCTCGTTGGCGGTCGCAATGACCGCCGTCAGCACATTGCTGTTCCTGTGCGCGGGCAGCGTCGCATGGCTATTCCCCGCGCGCATCCTCAACGGTTTCGCGGCGGGCCTGGGTGCGGCCGCGCTGACCGCATGGATCGCCGAGCTGGAGCCGCATGGCGATCGCGTGCGCGCGGCGGTGGTGGCGAGCGCGGCCAATCTGGGCGGGCTGGCGTTCGGCGCCCTGCTGGCCGGCGCGCTGGCGCAGTTCGCACCGTGGCCATTGCGTTTGCCGTACGTGATCTTCCTGCTGCTGCTGGTCGCCCTGTTCGCGGTGCTGCGGGCAGTAAATGAAACAGTGAAACAACCGGTACGCGCGATCCATGGACTCGAATTGCGCCCGCGCATCGGCGTGCCGCGCGAACTGCGCCTCGCCTTCGTCGCGCCGGCGGCAATCGCGTTCGCCGCATTCGCGCTCGGCGGCTTCTATGCCGCGCTGGCGCCGGAGATGCTGGCGCGCAGCCTGCACCGTGGCGCGCCGCTGATCGTCGGCGGCATCGTTGCGCTGTTCTTTGCCTGCGGCGCGGTCACTGC
Organism: Rhodanobacteraceae bacterium; assembly: GCA_036503375.1. Taxonomy (GTDB): domain Bacteria; phylum Pseudomonadota; class Gammaproteobacteria; order Xanthomonadales; family Rhodanobacteraceae; genus 66-474. The sequence continues at coordinate 2,415 of DASXWZ010000115.1, forward strand.
AGTGCTGACGCGCGCGCTCCGCGGTCGCAGCGCGATGCTTGCCGCGCTGGTGTTGTTGTGGCTGGGCCTGGGCCTGCTGACGCTCGCCGAGGCGCTGCATTCGATGGCGCTGCTGGTGCTGGCTTCGATCCTCACCGGCGCGGCGATGGCGCTGGGCTATCGCGGCAGCCTGCAGATCATCAACGAGATCGCGCCCGAACGGCAGCGCGCGGAGCTGGTGTCGAGCTATCTGCTGGTGTGCTACAGCGCGAACTCGTTGCCGGTGATCGGCGTGGGCGTGCTCTCGCTGCCGCTCGGACCGGAGGACGCACACCGCGTGTTCGCGATCGTGCTGGTGGCGCTGGCCTCGATCGCCTGCGCGATCGGCCTGCGCTATGCGCCGCGATAGAAGCCGCCTTTCGAATCCTCGGGGCGTCGCCGGAGCGCGACGCTGATGCGCGGTCCGACTACGCTGCGCGTTTTCGGAATGCCGTGATCGTAATTGTGCTGCGTGCGCCAGCTCATCAGCAACAGGCTTCCCGGTTCGAGGTCGATGTGCAATACGCGCCGCGGTGGATGCTTGGAACGGATGTCCATCCGCCTCGTGGCGCCCAGCGACAACAGTGCGATCGGATAACCGCGGTGCAAATCCTCGAGGCGATCGTTGTGCGGCGCCACGCTGTCGCGACCATCGCGGTAGAAGTTCAAACCGACGCTGTTGAAGTCGATGCGCGTGAGCGAGCGCACCGCGTCCGCCGCTTCGCGCAAGCTTGCCGGCAACTCCGGATCATCCAGGCGGAAATGATGCGTGAGCCTCGGCACGTCGACTTCACGGCCGTACATTTCGCGCCGCTGCGCATGCCAGTCGATGCCGTCGCGCAATTGCGCGAACCAGGCCTGCGCGCGCTCCGGCGGCACCGCATTGCCGAGGTAGCGGATGCGGCCGGTCGCATCGTCCAGCAGCAGGCCGGGATCGGACCCAAGCAAATCGGGTTGCGCCATGCGGCAATGCTAGTCGCCGCGTGGTGAGGTGGACGTTAGCTGCCGGACTTCACCAGCAGGTGCTTGGCGATCGCCCCATGTATGCGTCCGATCCCGCGCGCCACGTGCAGCATCAGGAACAATCCCAGGAAGCCGAGCACGAATTCGACCGGCCACATGAAGGGCGGCACGTAGTAGCGGATTTCATCGACTTGCGCGAACGGCAGGTTCCAGAACGCCTGCGCGAACGGCGCGGCCATCAGCGCCACGGGGATCACGGTGCTGATGATCAGCAGCGTGAAATAGATGATGCCCAGCGGCAGCATGGCCAGCATGTAGAACAGGCTGGACCACGAGCGCGGATCGGTGAACATCGCGACGATGCGCTGGCCGAGCGGCTTGTCGCGCTCGGCGTACGGCGGCCGACGCGGCATGCGCACGCCCAGCATGCCTTCCACGATGCGGCCTTCCAGCAGGCTCAGCATGCGCACCGAGCCGAAGAACAGGATCAGGAACGGGATGCCGATCAGCGTCAGCGCGAAACCCATCGACAGCGCGACGCCCGTCACCGCCCAGGTGAAATAGAAGATGCCGGTCGCCAGCGACAGCAGCAGGTAGAACATCGACGCGTAGGCGTGCGGATCGGCAGCGACCGCGAAGAAGCGCGATACCGGGTTGCTGCGCGGCGTTCGAGGTGGCGGTCGCAGCGCGCGCGTCACGGTCGCCTCCTGCGTTCGGTAGATCTCGGCGACTTCCTCCGGTGCGCCGTAGCTGTTGACGATCTTCGCCAGCAATTCCGCTTCACCCATGCCGGGGTTGTCGGCCAATTCGGAGCGCAGATGCTCCTCGGCGTCGTACAGCGCGTCCTGGATCATCGCCGGATCCGCTCCGGCCAGCGCCGCGCGCAATTGCTCGAGGTATTCGGCGATGCTGCGGGGTGTGGCGTTTGCATTCATGGTGAGGGCCTTTTCACATCACGCGAAACGGACCGCGTTGCTTCCGCAGCGGCTGTCAGACAAGGCGCGCGCCGCA
>DASXWZ010000116.1:0-4218 GCA_036503375.1 Rhodanobacteraceae bacterium
CGTCATCATCTGGATGAATCGGTGCTGCAGCGCGCGGTGAAGAACGAGGTGCTGCGCGCGCGCATCGCCAAGTCGGTGACCTGCAACACGCTGCGGCATTCGTTCTCGACGCACCTGCTGGAAGAGGGCTACGACATCCGCACGATCCAGGCGCTGATCGGCCACAAGGATGTCTCGACCACGCAGATCTACACGCACGTGTTGAACAGCGGCGGGCGCGGCGTGTTCAGCCCGCTGGATCGCGCGTGAGTGATCCGTAAACCATCCCCATCCCGGCCCTCCCCTTGAAGGGGAAGGAGAACCAGCCATACTTGCGAGATGATCGAAGCACTGGATTCGCATTCCGCTTCGGCGCTGCTCGGTGCGGACGGGCCGTTCGCGCGCGAGGTGCCGAATTTCGCGCCGCGTGAAACGCAACAGCACATGGCGGAGGCGGTGGCGGACGCGATCGGCGACGGCGGCACGCTGGTGGCGGAAGCGGGCACCGGCACCGGCAAGACCTTCGCGTACCTCGTGCCGGCGTTGTTGAGCGGCAAGCGCGTGATCATTTCCACCGGCACGCGCAACCTGCAGGATCAGTTGTTCCACCGCGACCTTCCCAAGGTGCGTTCGGTCCTGGGTGCGAAGATCGATGCCGCGTTGCTGAAAGGCCGCGCGAACTATCTCTGCCTGCATCGATCGGAGCAGGCCGCGCGCGAAGGAACGTTTTCTTCCCGATCGCAGGCGAACGATTTGCAGGCGATCCGCGCCTGGGCAAAGCGCACGCGCAGCGGCGACCGTTCGGAACTGGCGGAAGTGCCGGAAGGTTCGCCGCTGTGGCCGCGCGTCACCTCCACCACCGAGAATTGTCTCGGCAGCGAGTGCGCGTTCTTCGACGACTGCTTCGTGATGAAGGCGCGACGGCGCGCGCAGGAAGCCGATGTCGTGGTGGTCAATCATCACCTGCTGTTCGCCGACCTCGCATTGAAGCAGGAAGGTTTCGGCGACATTCTGCCGGGCGCGCACGCGTTCGTGCTGGACGAGGCGCACCAGATTCCGGAACTGGCCGGGCAATTCTTTTCCGTGAGCATCAGCGCGCGCCAGGTGTCGGAACTCGCAAGCGATGCGCTCTCGGAATGCGCGGGGCAGCCGGGCGCGTTGAGCGTGTTGCAGCCGGCGCTGGACGGTTTGAACGATGCGTTGCGCAAGGCGCGGCTGGCCTTCGATCCATTGCCGCAGCGCGGCGCGTTCGCGCAGCTCGAGGCCGACGCCAACGCGCACGATGCGTTGATCGCGCTGGACGAGGCGCTCGATACATTTGCACTGGCGCTCGGCGGACAGGCGGAGCGTTCGAAGGGATTGTCGAACGTGCACGAGCGCGCGCTGGCCCTGGGCGAACGCCTGGCGCGCATCGCCGATTCTGCCTCCGAAAACGAGGTGCGCTGGTACGAGATTTCCGAGCGCGGCTTCGCGTTGAGCGCGACGCCGCTGGATCTCGCGCCGCCGTTGCGGAACTTGCGCGAAGCCACGCGCGCGGCGTGGATTTTCACTTCCGCGACGTTGTCGGTGGCGGAGAACTTCGATCACTACACGCAGCAGCTCGGACTGGACGATCCACAGACGCTGGCGCTCGGCAGCCCGTTCGATTATCGGAACCAGGCGTTGTGCTATCTGCCGGCCGGATTGCCCGAACCTTCCGCGCGCGACTACACCGATCGCGTCATCGAGGCGGCATTGCCGGTTTTGCAAGCGAGCAACGGCCGCGCGTTCCTGCTGTTCACGTCACACCGTGCGCTGCGTCGCGCGGCTGACTAGCTGGAGGGGAAAATTCCTTGGCCGCTGTTCGTGCAGGGCAGTGCGCCGCGGCACCAGTTGCTCAACGAATTCCGCGCATCGGGCAACGGCGTGTTGCTGGGCGCGGCGAGCTTCTGGGAGGGCGTGGACGTGGCCGGCGAAGCGTTGAGTTGCGTGATCATCGACAAGCTGCCGTTCGCGGCGCCCGATGATCCGGTGTTGCAGGCGCGGCTGGAAGCGCTGGCGCGCGCCGGCGGCAATCCGTTCACGCAATGGCAGGTGCCCAACGCGGTGATCGCGTTGAAGCAAGGCGCGGGACGGTTGATCCGCGACGTGCACGACCGCGGCGTACTGGTGTTGTGCGATCCGCGATTGACCACGCGCGGCTACGGCCGCGTGTTCCTCAACAGCCTGCCGCCGATGCCGCGCACGCGAACGCTGGCGGACGTGCAGAAATTTTTCGGGGAGTGAATGCCATGGCAAAGGTGATCGGCTTCGGGGGCGTCTTCTTCAAATCGCGCGATCCGCAGGCATTGCGCACCTGGTACGCGCAGCACCTGGGCATCGAAGTCAACGACTACGGCGCGACCTTCGCAGAGGACGCGTCACGGCCGGGTGTCACGCTGTGGGCGCCGTTCGCGCACGACACCGAATATTTCGCGCCCAGCAGCAAGGATTTCATGCTGAACTTCCGCGTGGACGACCTGGACGGTTTGCTGGCGAAGTTGCGAGCGGCAGGGGTGGAAGTCGAGGCGAGCGTGCACGAGGACGAGAACGGCCGCTTCGGCTGGATCATGGATCCGGACGGCACACGCATCGAACTGTGGCAGCCGCCATCGGGCGCTTGAGAGGTTCGCCTCCCGATCGCGGCACTTTCCTTTGAGTTGATCCTGAAAGTTCCGCCATCCGTGGCACTGGATCCCGGCCAATCCATGGCCGGGATGACGGCATTGTTGTTACGCTTCCCGTCTCCCGTCTCCCGTCTCCCGTCTCCCGTCTCCCGTCTCCCGTCTCCCGTCTCCCGTCTTCCGTCTCCCGCCCATGAACATCCTCGCCATCGAAACCTCGACCGAATATTGCTCGGTCGCGCTGCTGCACGGCGATGCGTTGATCGAGCGCAGCGAGCCGGCGCCGCGCCGGCACGCGGAGCTGGTGTTGCCGATGGCCGAATCGTTGTTGGGCGAGGCCGGATTGAAGCGCGGGCAGTTGCATGGCATCGCGGTCGGCCGCGGGCCGGGTGCGTTCACCGGGGTGCGGCTGGCCATCTCGGTGGCGCAGGGATTGGCGTTCGCGCTGGACCTTCCCGTCGTGACGATTTCATCGCTGGCTGCATTGGCGATGCAGGCGCCGCGCAACCGCGCTACCACGCTGGCGGTAATCGATGCGCGTATGGGCGAGGTGTATGTCGGTGCCTTCGCATTCGATCCGGATGGATTGGTGCAACCGCTCGACGAAGAACGCGTGACGCGCGCGGAAGACCTGCTGTTGCCGCATGCGGAAAACTGGAACGTGATCGGCAGCGGCTGGGATGCGTATCGGGACGCGCTGCTTGCATGCCTTCCCTCGCCACCGGCGTGGTCGGAGGGCGAGCGTTATCCGCAGGCGCGCGACGTGGCGCGCCTGGCGTTGCCGCGATTCGAGGCGGGAAATGTCGTGCCGCCCGAACGCGCGCTGCCGGTGTACCTGCGCGACAAGGTCGCATTCACGGTGGCTGAGCGGGAAGCGAAATCACCGGACGGTTGAGGTTTTCTCTCTCCCCTCGGGAGAGGTGGCGCGAAGCGCCGGGTGAGGGGGCGGGATCGCGGGATTTGAGGATTGAACCGATCGCGTAAGGTTGCGAGCAGCGCGCGTTTACGAACCCTCACCCCACCCCTCTCCCGATGGGAGAGAGGCCTCGAAGTGAGATCGTGCGGGAAGCGCGCGCTACGCGCCTTTCAACAACCCCGCCACTTCCTCGCGCGATTTCGCTTTCAGCAGCCGCGGCGCTAGGGAGTGCAATGCAATTTGGTTGCAGCGCGCCAGCGCATCGCGCATGTTGAGGATGCGGCCCGGGTGCATGCTGAAATCGGTGAGACCCAACGCAACCAGCAGCGGCGCGAATTTCGGATCGCCGCCGATCTCGCCGCACAGCGTCACCTGTTTGCCGGCACGGGTGCCGATGCGGATCACGCGCGCCAGCAAGCGCAGCAGCGCCGGATGCAACGGATCGTAAAGCTGGCCCAGCGAATCGTTGTTGCGATCGGCCGCCAGCACGTATTGCGTGAGATCGTTGGTGCCGATCGCGAGGAAGTCGCTGACCTCAAGCAGCGTGCGCACGCCGATCGCCGCGGCGGGCACCTCGATCATCGCGCCAAGTTCGAACTGGTCAGGGATCTCGTGGCCTTCGGTGCGCAGGTCGCGCGCGCAGTGGTCGATCAGCGTGCGCACCGCCATCAACTCGCCGGC
>DASXWZ010000117.1:0-4450 GCA_036503375.1 Rhodanobacteraceae bacterium
CGAGTGCTTCTTCGTGTTTGCAATAAATAGTCAGCGGTTTGCCGGGAAACCTGCGCCGCAAAGCCGCCAACGCGGCCCGGCCTTCCCGGCCGCAACCCCAGATCGCGGTATCGCGCGATTCAAGTTCCGCGAATCGCATCGAGCGCTCCGATGAAGCGCGCCGGGATCCCGTGTTCGTCTGCGGCCAGCAACCAGGGCTCCAGTTGCAGCGAATCCGCATCGAGTTGCGGCCCGATTTCCTCGCGGAAGCGCGCGACCAATACGTCTTCGCGCCATTCCGGTCGCCGCGCCAGCGTCGCAAACGCCGCGCGCGCTTCCATGGCCTCTCCCACGCATTCGAACGGCTTGTGGTCGCGGTATTCGATCAGCGCATCGAAGCCCGTCGCTTGCGCCTCGTCATCCAGCAAATTGCGGCCGAAGATCGCGAGCAGCCGCGGCTTGGGCAGAAACGGCGCCAGCGCCAGGAAGACGAAATGGCACTTCGGACACTGTCCGCACCAGCGATCGGCCGGCTTGGGGCCGAGGATGCGGAAATTGCGGTTGCAACTGGAGAACGCATCAAAATAGGCGCCGCCGAGCTTCGCGAATGCGCGCGTCACGGCCAGCTCCGAAAACGGGCGCAGCAGCGAGAAGTAATCCAGATCCGCCGCAACATGCGAATGCACGTACGCGGCAAACGCGCGCTCGAATGCCCAGCCCTTGCTCCACTGGTGGTTCACTTCGCGCCCTTCGTATTCGAGCGTGGCACTGGAGGCCGAGCGCTCGTTGGCGAAGACGATCGAATCGAACCCGTACAGGATCGCGGCGACGACCAGGATCGCCGAATTGATCGCGGTGACCGGGATATGGCCGTTCCATGCGCCCAGGCGGTTGTATTCGAACAGCAGCGGCGACAATTCGCGCGAGATGTTGAGTGTCGGCAAACCCGTACGTCCTGCGACCGCGGCGATCAGAGGTGAATTGCCGACCCATACCGCAGTCGCGTCTGCACCGACCGATTTCAAGGCCTCGACGACGACCAGCGAATCCTTGCCGCCACCGATGGGAACGAGGGTGCGAGGCGGCAACCTGATCCGGGCGTCATCCCGGCCGTGGATTGGCCGGGATCCAGAACCATGGACGGGAAAGTCACTGGATCCCGGCCTGCGCCGGGATGACGACGATGAAAGTTGGTCGCCGATCTGAGAAGCAATCGCTTCGCCACTCGGAAACACGATCTTCCCGCGCAGATCCAGCCCGTTGCGATACGCGAACTCGGCGAGCCCGTGCAGATACAGATCGTCCATCAACGCGGCGGTCGCGATATCGATGGCGGGATCTTCGATCGCAATGCGAGAGGGAATTCCGGCCTTGTAGTAGCTGATGCCCGCGACCAGATGCAGCAGGCGCAGCGCGGCGTCGAATGCGTGCTTGCGCTCGCTCGGCAAAGGCGGCGCATCCGGAAAGGTGATCCGCTCGATCAGCTCCGGACCGTCATCAAATGCATACACCAGTTCCGCCACGCCATCCGCGTAACCGCAACGAATGAAGCGGAACGCCTGCGCCTGGCGTGGATCGACGAGCGCGTTCATTCGAGCTCTCCGGCCAGTACGCTTGTCTCCCTCTCCCCAACGGGGAGAGGGCTGGGGTGAGGGGGGACTTTTGTCAGGGCCGCCAAAATTTCTTCAAGTACGGCATCAATGCGAATGAGCACATCGTCATTCCAGAATCGGATGACTCGAAAACCGAGTTGATTCAGCGCCTCCGTACGTTTCGCGTCTTCCACAGTGTTCTGCAAATGCTGCCCACCATCCAGTTCAATGATGAGACCGGCCGCCAAACAGGCGAAATCAACAATGTATATGGACAATTGGTGTTGCCGCCGAAATTTCCAGTGTTCAAAACGTCGGCCACGCAAATGACGCCACAAAACCCGCTCGGCATCAGTCATGCGGTGACGCAATCCGCGTGCAAGCGCGACATTGTCTCGTTTCACGCAGCCCCCTCACCCTGACCCTCTCCCCACAGGGGAGAGGGGAAAAACATTGCAAGCCGCAACGCTACGTTCATTCAATCACCACCGTTTCCACTAGCGGCCGCAGGTTGTAGTGCGAGGACATCGCTTCGCCGTAGGCGCCGCCTTGCGCGATCAGCAGCACGTCGCCTTCGTGCGTTTCCGGCAGCCGGCGGTCCGAGCCCAGCACATCGCCGGTTTCGCAGATCGGGCCGACGATCTGGTACAGCGTGGCCGGTTCTTCCTCCAGCCGCGACAGGTTCACGATCTCGTGCCACGCCTCGTACAGCGCAGGGCGGATCAGCGCGTGCATGCCGGCGTCGCACCCGAGGTAGTTCAACGCGCCCTTGCGCTTCACTTGCGTCGCGCGCGCCAGCAGCACGCCGCAATCGGCGACCAGCCAGCGGCCCGGCTCCATCCAGAGCCGGTAATGCGGATACGACTGCCGCACTTCGAGCAGGGAAGCATCGAGCGCGGCGAGATCGAGTTCCTCTTCGTCCGGGTGCGGCGGCACGCCCAAGCCGCCACCGAGATTGAGATACGCGATGCTGCCTATTCTTTCCGCGAGGCTCGCGAGCTGGCCGTACACCTCGGCCCAGTGCGTCGCTTCCAGGATTCCCGAGCCCAGGTGCGCGTGCAGGCCGACGATGCGAGTGCGGTTTTTTCCCGCGAGCGCGACGAACCTGTCGAGCTGATCAAGCGGCAAGCCGAACTTGCTGCCCTCGCCGCCGGTGCGCACCTTGTCGTGATGCCCGAGCCCGCGGCCGAGATCGACGCGCAGCATGATCTCGCGATTGGCGAACAGCTCAGGCCAGTGCTGCAGCGGGTGCAGCGAATCCAGCGTGGTCGGCACGCCGCGCTGCCAGGCGTCTTCATAGTCGGCACGCGGCGCGAAGTTGGGCGTGAACAATCGCGGCAGGGCGGCGCTCTGCGCGATCGCATCGACCGCGTCCAGTTCGCCGGGCGAAACGCATTCGAAGCCGACGCCTTCCTCGGCAATCGTGCGGAGGATCGCCGGATGCGGATTGGCCTTGATCGCGTAGTACACGCGATCGACGGCGCTCATCGCGCGCAACGCGCGGGCTCGCCCGCGCACCGTCGGCAGGTGATAGACGTAACGCGGCGTCGCTCGCGCCAATTCCAGCAGCCGCGCGCGTTCGCCTCGCCACCACGCTCTGCGCGTAATCGCGCCGGACTCCGATCCATACAACGCCCGCCAGCTCGATCCGAACAGCAGCGCGTCATCGGTGCGCAATGCGCCGGCCTTGATCAGCAGTTCGTGCAGACGCGGCAGCAGCCCGTCCAGTGCTTCTTCATCGACCACGAAAGTAAGATTCAAATTGTTCGACGACTGCGAGATCATGTGCACGCGCATCTGGCCGAATTCGGCCAGCACGGCGGAAAGCTTGTGCAGCATCGAGCGCATGCCGCGCCCGACCAGGGTCACCGCGGCGCAGGGCGCGATCACTTTCACGCGGCAGATCTTTTCCAGGTCGGCCGCCAGCGCGGCCACCGCGTCCGAATCCAGCAGGTTCTCGGTGGGATCGAGCGAAACCGTGACGTTGGTTTCCGCCGAGCCGATCAAGTCGACCGAGAGTCCATGCCGCTTGAAAAGTGCGAACACGTCGGAAAGAAAACCGACCTGCTGCCACATGCCGACGGTTTCCATCGACACCAGCGTGATGCCGCGCCGCGAACTGATCGCCTTGATGCTCGGCGACTCTTCCGGCAGTTGCGGGCCGATTTCCGTGCCGTGCAGATTCGGCCGCTGCGTGTCCTTGATCAGCAACGGCACGCGCGCACGCCGCAACGGCGAGAGACAACGCGGATGCAGCACCTTGGCGCCGGTGGTCGCGATCTCCTGCGCTTCCTCGTAATCCAGGCGCTGCAGCAGGCGCGCGTTCGGCACCTGGCGCGGGTCGGCGCTGAACATTCCGGCGACGTCCGTCCAGATTTCCACGCGCGCCGCGCGCAGCAGCGCGCCGAAATATGCGGCCGAGGTATCCGAACCGCCGCGACCCAGCAGCACAGTGTTGCCGCCCGCGTCGCGCGCGATGAAACCCTGGGTGATGAACACCTCGCCGCGTCGCGCCAGCGTGGCCGCGAACGCCGGATCGTGTTGCGCATCCACCTGCGCCGAAAGCGCGCGCGAACGCTCGTTTGCGAACGGCACTTCGCGCGCCAGCAGCGCCTCGCGCGCATCCAGCCATTCCGTCGGCAAGCCGCTCGCGCTCATGAACGCCGCGCCGATCGAACTCGAAAGCAATTCGCCGTGTGCCTGCACCGCCGCATGCCAGATCAACTGCCCGGGTGCCGCCGCAGCGACGAGTGCCTGCAACGACGCCAGCCAACCTTCCATCACAGCAAGATCGCGCAACTGCATCTGCGCTGCGAGTTCGCGGTGTCGCGCGACCAGTTCCGCCAGCGCGTCTTCGCGTTCCGCGCCGGCACAAGTGC
>DASXWZ010000118.1:0-3744 GCA_036503375.1 Rhodanobacteraceae bacterium
ATCGATGGCGAAGCGGTTTTGCTGCAAACCGGTGTGCCGCTCCCGGGCGTGCCGGGGGTCAACATGCCGCAGGTGCCCGCCGGTTTCGGCGAAGCCGCGAACGATCCGCCGCCGCCGACGGTGAACATGGTCAACGGCATGCAGATGTACGCCTGCTCGTTCGACTGCGGCGGCTTGGGTCTGAAGTTGTACCAGGAAAAAGACGGAGTCAAGGTCTGGCTCGACGCCATCTTCCATCTGGTCAATCCGCATCTGTCGTTCGATCTCGGCATCAGCCCGAAAACGGGTATCAATGCGCACGTGGTCTTGAGCGGCGGTGCAGGTTTCACCACCACCTTCGATGCGATCGCCGCGCAGGACATGCGCGCCAACATCAAGGAAACCGGCGCGGTGCCGGCCGCAATCACGATTCCGCTTGGCGGCATGGGCGTTCCACTCACGGCGATGTTCCAGCAGAGCCTGTCTCTCGCCACCGGCTTCAGCGCGCGCACGTCGCTGCTGCACTCCAAGGGCGATTTCACGGCGAGCGGCGCGGTCGAGATGAACTTCGTCAACGGCGCATGGAACATTCCGCCGCCGAAGATGGAGCTGAAAAACAATCTCGCCGATGCGGTCGGCGGCGTCTCGGTCGGCATCAATTCGCTGGTGTTCGCCGTCGACCAGCGCCTGCTGGTCGGCGTGGGCGGGCTGGGATTTGCAACCGGCCCGTACGTCAACCTGATTTCCAACATCACCGCACTGAAGCAGGCCTCGCAGGCGGTGGACTGCCGTCAGGGAAGCTTCGGCATGCAGCTCGGCGGCGGCATCGGTTACGCGATGCCGAAGGTCGTCGCCAAGGCGATCAATTTCTTCCTCGGGCTGGTGCACATCAACCCGGTGCCGGAGTACGGCTACGTCGTCAAATTGAAAAACAACATTCCGCTGGTGAACTTGCGCCAGGAAATCCCGGAGGGCTGTTCCGGATAGAACCCGGGCGGCCGCCATCGCATCGTTGTACCCACTAACCGGAGAACACGATCATGAAACGCACTGCATCCATTTTCGCAACCGCTCTCTTCGCAACAACGACTGCACTGGCAGCCGCGTCTTCTGCCTCGGCTGCGGATTTCCCAGGCGGCAGCTACACGATGCAGGGAGTCACGCTCAACTTCGACGGCAACGGACACTTTCGTGGCAGCCAGAAAGACGCGGTGAAGGTCGAAGGCGATTACGCGGTCAGCGGCGACCAAATGACTTTCACCGACACGAGCGGTCCGTGGGCCTGCCCTCCCAAACAGAGCGGTACCTATCGCTGGAAGTCCGACGGCGACACGCTGACTTTCAGCAAGGTCAGCGATGCCTGCAAGGATCGCGTGAACAGCCTCACGCCGCATTCCTGGAAGAAACAGGGGTGAAGCCGTGCGCAACCCGGCGCACACCGCCGGGTTGCGTTCGCAGCCGGAGAACGCACATGAAAACACAATTGCCGATCGTCGCTTCGCTGCTGCTTGCCTCAAGTCTCGCCGCGCACGCCGGCCAGGCCGCCGGCACCACCGCGCGGACCACGCCAGGCACGAAGTCGATTGATGTCTGCACCGTCTTGCCTGTCGCACAGGCGGCGAAGCTATCCGGACAGCCATACTCGACCGCTGCGCCCACCGGGGTTGCGGAGGGATGGACCTCCGGCTGCGCATACAACAACGATGACGCCACCGCGCAGGGCGTGAACGTCAACATCGATACCTCGGACAGGGTCGCAAACACCTGGAACCTGGTCCACACCGGCAACATCTCCGACATCAGTGGCGTGGGCGACAAGGCGTTCTGGGACAAGGACAACACGCTCTATGCCGTGTCCGGCAGGACCCTGATCCAGGTCAACGGGCTCGAAAGCCAGGACAAAGCCGCAGCCCTCGCCAAGGCCATCATCCACGCACTGCACTGAATGGCGCGCGCCAGGAGAAATCCCATGAACCGAATTGCAATCTCGTTGACCGCCGTGCTGCTCGCGAACTTGCCTGCCCTCGCCGCGCGCGCCGACCAGGCTGTCTGCGACAAGATCATGGCCGCGAACGTCAAAACCGGAAGCAAAGGCGGGCAGATGAAGCTGTCCGGCTACAACTTCGCCGGCGACACGCCGAAGCTCTACGCCTTCGGCGATCACACCTGCGCGTACTTGCGCGATGAGTCGGTCGGCGGCCAGCCGGCCGCGGTCTATCGCGAGCAATACAAGGGCGATACGGGCTCGACAACCGCGACGATCTGGATTTCCAAATCCAGCGGCCGACTGCTGCGCGAGGAACAGGACGGTGACATCAGCGGCAAGGGCAAGGGGCACATCTCCTACCACTGGAGTTCGACGCCGTGAACGTCGCGGCACGCGCCCTGCCGCGCCTCCACGATCGCCCGCTGTTCCTCGGCGCAGCGCTGTGCATCCTTGCCATCGTGTTTGCGGGATTCGCGCGGACTTATTTCCTGCGCGGATTCTTTTTCCCCGATCCGCTGCCGTTGCTGCTGCACGTCCACGGTGCGGTGATGTTCGCGTGGTTCGCACTGTTCTTCGTGCAGACCTGCCTGATCGAAACGCATCGCGTTGCGTTGCACCGCAGGCTGGGCATGTTCGGCGTGGTGCTCGCAGCAACGATGGTGGTGCTCGGGCCGTACGTGGCATTCCACGCCGCCGCGCGCGATGTTCGAGCGCACGACCAAGCGGCCGCATTCGACCTGGTCATTCTCGGCTACGACGGCGTGATCATCGCGCTGTTTGCAGGCTTCGTCGCCTGCGCGATAGCGTGGCGCAGGCGCGGCGATTTCCACAAACGGCTGATGCTGCTGGCGACATTGAGCTTGTTGACGCCTGCGATCGCACGCCTGCCCTTCCTCAGCAATTTGCAGGCGATCCTCGCAGGTGATGCCTGCGTCGTGCTGTGCGTCGTGGCGGACGTCTGGCTGCACCGTCGGCTGCATCGGGTATTCACGATCGGTGCGCCGCTGATCGTCGCTGCGACCTATCTCGCCTACGCCGGCGTGCAAACCGCGGCGTGGATGAATTTCGCGCGATCGCTGGTGACGTGATCGCAAAAATCCGGGAGACAACATGAAAGCCTTCGAGTCTGTCGCTTTATTCGCCCTCGCAATACTGGCTGGCGGCTTCGGTGCGCTGCCCGCGTCCGCCGACGACGCTTCGTGCAAGGCCGTCACGGATGCCGCAGCCAAACTGGCCAGGACGCCCTACCACGAAGTATCCACGGTAGACGGCAAGCCGTTCGAGAAAATCTATACGACCACCACGTTGTCCATGCGCCTCAACAATGGCAAGTGGATGACGATGCCGATGACGCCCGCCGAGGTGCTGGACACCCTGCGCCAGACCGGATCGTATTCCGACTGCAAGGTGCTGCGAACGGAAATCGTGGATGGGCAGCGCGCGACCGTTTACGCGGCGCACCGCACCTCGCCTGGCACGTCGTTCCCGAACGTGGACGGCCAGATCTGGATCGGCGCCAACGGATTGACCCTGAAGACCACGGAGGACACGCAGAAAGGCGGACGCAAGACGCACGCCGAATCGCACGTGACGTACGACAACGTGCACGCGCCGGCGGGAGCGCAATGATCGCATGAATACGCGTATGCGCGATGTGACCCGCTCATTGCTGACGCGCTTTCTCGTCGCATCGCTGACCTTGGCACCGGCGTTCGCGGCGACGGCAGGGGCAGCGCCGCAGACAGCGCCTTCCGCGGATCAAGTCGGCCCCGGTTACG
>DASXWZ010000119.1:0-18475 GCA_036503375.1 Rhodanobacteraceae bacterium
AGCTGAGGGTCACAATATGAGTGCGATTTCGGGTGCAGCACGGGGACGCAAGTCGTCTGCCCAGACATGGCTGATCGTCCTGCTGGTGGCGGCGATCGTGGTGGCCGGTCTGGACTTCGCCTTGCTCAATATCCGCAACAGCGACGATCGCAAGGCGGCGGCACTGACCACCCAGATCCAGGTGGATTCGCAGTTGGTGGCCAAGTTCGCGATCGAATCGGCGGGCGGCAACATCAATTCCTTCCAGGAACTTGAAAGCACGCGCAACGAGATCGATGCCGCGGTCAAACATTTGAACGGCGGCGATGCCGCCACCGGCATGCCGGCGTACGGCAACGCGCTGGGCATGGGCGGCGTGATGAGCGACCTTAACAAGACCTGGGCGCGCCTCGACGCCGACCTCGGCAAGATCGCCGCCAACAAGGATGCGGTGCTGGATTCGGCCGCGCAGGCCGACACCTTCAGCCAGAAGATGCCGCTGCTGAACTCGCGCATCAACGAAGTGGTGAACATCCTGCAGCAGCGCGGTTCGACCGCGCAGATCTACGACGCCTCGCAGCAGATGGTGCTGGGCGACCGGCTGATCCGCCGCGTCGGCGACGTGTTGCAGGGCGGCGAGAATTCCACCGCCGCCGCCGACGGCCTGGCGCGCGACTCGGCCACCTACGGCAGCGTTCTCACATCGCTGTCTGCCGGCGCGCCGGCGGAAGGCAAACAGATCCTCGCCGAAGTGCAGACGACCTGGTCGCAACTCGATGCGCCGGTGCACAAGCTGATCGCCGCCGCACCGACCCTGGTCGCGGTGAAGGATGCCGCCAATCAGGCTTCCCTCGACTCGGGCGACGTGTTGTCGAAAGCCAAGGGCGTGGCCGACACGCTGGGCAAGATCCGCACCGCGCCGACTTATTTCTGGGCGTTCCCCAACATCGCCATCGGCGTGCTGTGTGCGATCGCCGCGGTGATACTCGCGGTACTGCTGGCCTTCAACTTCGTGGTGACCGAGCGCCGCCGCTCGGTCGAGAGCCGCGGCCTCAACGAACGCAACCAGCAGGCCATCATGCGCTTGCTGGACGAAATGGGCTCGCTGGCCGAAGGCGACCTCACGGTGAAGGCGACGGTGACCGAAGACATCACCGGCGCGATAGCGGATTCGGTGAACTTCGCCGTGGAAGCGTTGCGCTCTCTGGTGACGACGATCAACGAGACGGCCGTGCAGGTTTCGGCCGCCGCCCAGGAAACGCAGGCGACCGCGATGCAGCTGGCCGAAGCCGCGCAACACCAAGCGCAGCAGATCACTTCGGCTTCCGCAAAGATCAACGAAATGGCGGTATCCATTGACCAGGTGTCGAAGAACTCGGCCGACAGCGCCGAGGTGGCGCAACGCTCGGTGCAGATCGCGTCCAATGGCGCGGCCATCGTGCGCCAGACGATCAGCGGCATGGATTCGATCCGCGAGCAGATCCAGGAAACGTCCAAGCGCATCAAGCGACTGGGCGAGTCCTCGCAGGAAATCGGCTCCATCGTCGAACTGATCAACGACATCGCCGAACAGACGAACATCCTTGCATTGAACGCGGCCATCCAGGCCGCTTCGGCCGGCGAAGCGGGCCGCGGTTTCGCGGTGGTCGCGGACGAAGTGCAGAGACTGGCCGAGCGCGCTTCCGGCGCGACGAAGCGGATCGAGACGCTGGTGCAGACGATTCAGTCCGATACCAACGAGGCGGTCAGTTCCATGGAACAGACCACCACCGAAGTGGTGAACGGCGCGCGCCTGGCCGAGGACGCCGGCACCGCGCTGGGCGAAATCGAACAGGTGTCGGGCAATCTCGCCGGCCTGATTCAGGGTATTTCCACCGCGGCCAAGCAGCAATCCGCGGCGGCGACCAACATCACCTCGACGATGCACGTGATCCAGGAGATCACCGCGCAGACTTCGGTGGGCGCCAGCCAGACGGCGGAATCGATCGGCAACCTGGCGCAACTCGCGCAGGATCTGCGCCGTTCGGTGGCCGATTTCAAGCTGCCGGCGTAAACGGCAACGGGAAACGTTCCGTGTGCGTGCGGAGCGTTCGCAAGCGTCACGAGCGAGTCATGCAAGTGATCTAACAGGGCTGGATTGAGCGCTTCGACGGAAAACAAGATGCAACTCGAAGACGACACCGACTTCACCACGCTGGGCTGGGTCAAGCCGCAAATCGACGAGACCCTGCTGCAGGCGCGGCAAGCGCTCGAGGCTTACGCCGAGGATTCCGCCGACGCCAGCCAGATGCGCTTTTGCGCCACCTGGCTGCACCAGGTGCAGGGCACGCTGCGCATGGTGGAGTTGTACGGCGCGTCGATGCTCGCCGAAGAAATGGAGGCGCTGGCGCAGGCGCTGCTGGACGACAAGTCGCCCGATCGCGACGAGGCGTACACGGTGTTGATGCGCGGCCTGGTGCAGTTGCCCGATTACCTCGAGCGCGTGCAGGCCGGACACAAGGACATTCCCGTCGTCCTGCTGCCGCTGCTCAACGAATTACGCGCCGCGCGCGGCGAAGCGCCGGTGGCGGAAAGCGCGTTGTTCGCGCCCGATCTGGAACACAAATTGCCCGATGAAGTGCCGGGCGCGGCCGTCGCGTTGCCTTTCGGCGACCTGCGCCAGCGCGTCGGATCGATCCGTGCGCGCTTCCAGTCGGCGCTTGCTGCCTGGTTGCGCGGACAAGCCGGCGATGTCGGTGGAATGCGCACCGCGCTGTCGCAACTGGGTGCGGTCTGCCACGAGCTCGGCGCACGCCGCCTGTGGTGGATCGCCGATGGCGTGCTCGATTCGCTGCAGCACGGCGGGCTCGAGGCGCGTGGCCAGGATGCGGTGCGCCAGCAATTCGGCCGCGTGGATCGCGCAATCAAATCGCTGCACGACGAAGGCGAAGCCGCGCTCGACGACGAGGAAACGCGCGATCTCGCACGCTCGCTGCTGTATCTGCTGGCGGAAGGGAAAACCGGCGGAACGCGCGCGGACGCAGTGCGCAAGACCTATTCGCTGGATGCGCTGCTGCCGACGGAAGAAGAACTGGAGCACGCGCGCGGCTCGATCAGCGGCCACAACCGCGTATTGCTCGACACCGTTTCGCAGGCGCTGAAGGAAGACCTGCTGCGCGTCAAGGAATCGCTGGACATCTTCCTGCGTCGCGACGACCACAGCGTCGCCGAACTCTCTGCGCACGTGGAAACCCTGCGTCGCGTCGGCGATACGCTCGGGATGCTCGGCCTGGGCGTGCCGCGCCAGGTGGTTTCCGAGCAGCGCGAAATACTCCATGCCATCGCCGAAGGTTCGCGTCCCGCCGAAGAAGAAACACTGATGGACGTGGCCGGCGCGTTGCTGTTCGTGGATGCTTCGCTGGACGACCACATCGAACGCCTGGGCGGTCCCGCGTCCGCACCGGAAAAGGAAGAAACTCCCGCGGCCTTGCCGCGTTCGGAAACGCGCAAGATCGTCGACGCGCTGATGCGCGAGGCGGCGGTGAACCTGTCACGCGTGAAGGACGACATCGTCGCCTTCATCGAATCGCCATGGGCGCACGACCGCGTGGTCGCGGTGCCGCGGCTGGTGGACGAGGTCAGCGGTGCCCTGCAGATGCTGGACCTGCCGCGGCCCGCGGAATTGCTGCTGGGCATCGGCCGCTTCGTGGAAAACGAACTGGTCGCCGAGCAGCGCATTCCCACCGCCGAACAGATGGACACGCTGGCCGACGCGATGGCCGGCATAGAGTATTACCTGGAATCCACGCGCGACTCGCGCGCCGGAGAGCGCATCCTGGACGGCACGCAACGCAGCCTGGAAAAACTCGGCTACTGGCCGGTTCCGCAGGCGCGCGAAGTGCGCGAACCCGAGGAGCGGCCCGTGCCGGCGGCGGTGACGCTCACGGAGCCGGAACTCTCCGAAGCCGTGACGATCGCGCCCGGATCGGCTGCGGAAGACCTCATCGTCGGGAAAGCGGAAATCCCCGCTTCCGCCGCGCAGGAACTCACCGGCCTGCGCCTCGCTGAAACCGAACCGGTCGCGCCCTCGCAGGCGCAGGAAGACGGCGAGTGGGTCGAAGTCGAAGAGGAAGTCGAGGAACCGGTCGCGGGCGAAGCCGCCACTGAGTTCCAGGACGCCGCCGGCATCGACGAAGACATCCGCGAAGTGTTCGTGGAGGAAGTGGGCGAGGAGATCGCGAGCATCCGCGAACACCTGCCCGCATGGAAAGCGAATCCGGAAGACCTGGAAACGCTGAAGAGCGTGCGCCGTTCGTTCCATACCCTGAAGGGTTCCGGCCGTCTGGTCGGCGCGGTGGCGCTCGGCGAATTCAGCTGGAAGGTCGAGAACATGCTCAACCGCGTGCTCGATCGCACCATCGCGCCGGACGCAAACGCGCAGGCGCTGGTCGATCACGCCCTGGCCGCGCTACCGGAGCTGCACGCCGCGTTGAAGGGCGAGGGCACGCCGAGCGCCCCGCTCGCCGCGATCACGCAGGTCGCCGACAAGCTGGCGGCCGGAGAACCCGCCCGCGTCGAGGACTTCATGCAGACGCGCAAGGTGCGCCGCATGGTACGCCGCTGGGTGCCACGAGCCGCGGAACTGGAAGCCGTGCCGATCGCGACGCTCGCGCAGGTCGCCACGCTGCCGCCGGTCGACCCGATGCTGCTGGAGATCCTGCGCAGCGAAGTGGCGCAACACCTCTCGACGCTGCGCGAATACCTGGGGCAGTCCGGGCCGCAGCCGATCGACGACGTCATGGTGCGCGTGGCGCACACGCTGCACGGTGCCGTCGCCATGGTCGACATCCCGGTGCTCGCGGCGGTGTGGACGCCGCTGGAATCCTGGTTCAAACGCATGCGCGCGCAGCGCGCGGCGCCGGACGGACAAGGCATCGCCGCGCTGCGCGATTCGGTCGCTTTCACCGATCACGTGATCGCGCAATTCGATTCGCCGCAACCGGAAGTGCCCGATGCGACCGCGCTGGCCGAACGCCTCGCGGCCTTGCGTGATGCGCTCCCGGAAGCATCGCTGGCCGAAGTGCTGCATTTCGAAGAGGACGAAAGCGATGCGGAATCCGCGCCGCAAGAACCGGTTGCGGAAATCGCGCGGGGAACTTTCAGCGGGACCGAAGCGGATGCCGATCTCGCCGACTTCATAGATCAGGACGCGATCGCATCGATCGTTTCGTCGTCGGTCGTGGACGATGCGGAACAGGTGCAGCGCGAACGCGCCGAAGCCGAGCGGATCGCGGAAGAGCAGCGCGTTGCGGAAGAACAACGGCTCGTCGCCGAAAGGGCCGAAGCAGAACGGCTCGAAGCCGAACGCCTGGAAGCCGAACGCCTCGCCGCGGAACAGGCCGCGCTCGAGGCCGAGCGCGTCGCCGAGCAGGAACGACTCGCCGCCGAACAAGCCGCGATCGAAGCGGAAAGCCGCGCCGAACTGGAACGTGCGCAGCGGGCCGAGGCCGAACGCGCTGCAGAAGAGCAACGCATCGCCGCCCATCGCGCGGAGACCGAACGGCTCGCAGCGGAACGCGCGGAAGCCGAGCGTCAGGAACAGGAACGCATCGCCGCGGAGCAGGCCGCGCTCGAAGCCGAGCGCGCCGCCGAGCAGGAACGACTCGCTGCCGAACAAGCTGCGATCGAAGCGGAAGGTCGCGCCGAACGGGAGCGTGCAGCGCAACAAGCGGAATTGGAGCGGGCCGAGGGCGAGCGTGCCGCAGCGGAACGTCTCGCCGAAGAGCAGCGGGTCGCCGCCGAACGCGCGGAAGCGGAGCGACTCGAAGCCGAACGTCAGGAACAGGAACAGCTTGCCGCGGAGCGGGCGGAAGCCGAACGCCTCGCCGCGGAGCAAGCCGAAGCGGAGCGCCGCGAAGCCGAACGCGTCGCCGAACAACAGCGACTCGCCGCGGAACAGGCTGCAATCGAAGCCGAGCGCGATGCCCAGCGGGAACGCGCAGCGCAGCAAGCCGCAGCCGAACGCGCAGAAGCCGAACGGCTCGAGGCCGAACGCCTCGCTGCCGAGCAGGAAGCCGAACGTCAGGAACGGGAACGCGCCGCTGCCGAGAAGGCCGAAGCGGAGCGAATCGCAGCGGAAAAACTGGCCGCCGAGCGCCGCCAGGCCGCGGTGGCACGTGCCAAGGCGCTCGCCGCATTGCCGCCATTCCCGGACGATCTGCAGCCCGAAGGCAAGCTCGACCTGCCCGATGCCGATCCGGACCTGCTGGAAATCTTCACCCAGGAAGGCACGGAACTGCTCGATCATTCCGATGGCCTGCTCGTTGCCTTGCGCGACGCGCCGGAACAACGCGAGCCGGTGGCCGGTTTGCAACGCGACCTTCACACGCTGAAGGGTGGCGCGCGCGTGGCCGGCATCGCGCCGATCGGCGATCTGGCGCACGTGATGGAAGCGCTGCTGGAGGGCGTGGCCGACGGCCGTCGCGAAGTCGATCCGTTGGTGCTGGAATCGCTGGAACGCGGCTTCGACCGTCTGCACCAGTTGCTGCAACGCGTGATGCACGGGCAGGCGATCGCCATACCCGCCAAGGCAATCGCGCGTTTCGAGCAACTCGTGCATGGCCGCGTGGCCATTGCCGAAGAACCCGGGGCCAAGGCCGAGGAAGCGCCGGCCGCGCAGGAACGGGACATCGCCCCGGCGCGCGAAAAGATCGCGCCGCGGGCGGCACCCACCTTCGAGGAGGAATCACGCGCGCCGCAGGAAATGATCCGTGTGCGTTCGGACCTGCTCGACTCGCTGGTGAACTACGCCGGCGAAGTGTCGATTTACCGCTCGCGCCTGGAGCAGATGGTATCCGGCTTTCGCTTCAACCTGGTGGAACTGGACCAGACGGTTTCGCGCCTGCGTGCGCAGTTGCGTTCGCTGGAAATCGAAACCGAAGCGCAGATTCTTTCCCGCTACCAGCGCGAGAACGAAGGCCATCACGAAGCCTTCGACCCGCTGGAACTGGATCGCTTCTCGCAATTGCAGCAGTACTCTCGCGCGCTGGCCGAGTCGGTCTCGGACCTGAGTTCGATCCAGAACATCCTGGACGACCAGGCGCGCCAGTCGGAAACTCTTTTGCTGCAGCAATCGCGCGTGTCTTCCGATTTGCAGGAAGGCCTGATGCGCACGCGCATGGTGCCGTTCGAATCGATGGTGCCGAGCCTGCGGCGCACGCTGCGCCAGGCCGCGATGGACCTGGGCAAGCGCGCGCAACTGCGCGTGGAGGGCGCGCAGGGCGAAATGGACCGCAACCTGCTCGAGCGCATGAAGGCGCCGTTCGAGCACATGCTGCGCAACGCGCTGGCGCACGGCATCGAGGATCCCGACACCCGCATCGAACGCGGCAAGCCCGAAGAAGGCACCGTTTCGATCAACGTCAGCCGTGAGGCGACCGAAGTGCTGATCAAGGTCAGCGACGACGGCGTCGGTTTCGACCGCGATGCGATCCGCGCCAAGGCGATCGAGCGCGGCCTGCTCAATCCGGACGTGCAGTTGTCCGATCGCGATCTTTATGCGTTCGTGCTGGAGACCGGTTTTTCCACCGCCGAATCGGTGACGCAGATTTCCGGCCGTGGCGTCGGCATGGACGTGGTCGCAAACGAGATCAAGCAGCTCGGCGGCACGCTCTCGATCGAATCCGAGCGCGGCCGCGGCAGCCGCTTCAACATCCGTCTGCCGTTCACCCTGGCCGTGGCGCAGGCGATCCTGGTGCGTACCGGCGAAACCGTTTACGCCGTACCGATGACATCGATCCAGGGCGTGGCGCGCATCAAGCGCGACGAGCTGGAGAAACGCCTCGCGAGCGGCAACCCGATGTTCGCCTATGCCGGCGAGGAATACGCGATCCACGACCTGTCGCAACTGCTCGGCATCCCGGCGGCGCACGCGACCGAAGAAACGCAACTGCCGCTGCTGATGATCCGCACCGGCGACCTGCGCGCGGCCGTGCGCATCGATGCGGTGGTCGGTTCGCGCGAAATCGTGGTGAAGTCGGTGGGCCCGCAGGTGAGTTCGGTGCCGGGCATCTTCGGCGCCACGATCATGGGCGATGGTTCGGTGATGCTGATCCTGGACATCGCACCACTGGTGCGCCGCGCGGTGGCGCGGCAGGACACGATGTCCGAAACCGCGGAAGCGGCGCAGCCCGCCGCGCCGGTCGCCGCGGTTTCGCGCGAGGAGCGCCCGCAGCCGCTGATCATGGTGGTGGACGATTCGATCACCATGCGCAAGGTCACCAGCCGCGTGCTGGAGCGCAACGACTACGAAGTGATCACCGCGAAGGATGGCCTCGATGCGGTGGAGAAACTGATCGAGCGCGTGCCCGACGTGATGCTGCTCGACATCGAAATGCCGCGCATGGACGGCTACGAGCTGGCCACGCACATGAAGAACGATCCGCGCCTGCGCGAGATCCCGATCATCATGATCACTTCGCGCACCGGCGAGAAACATCGCCAGCGCGCACTGGAAATCGGCGTCGAGCGCTACCTCGGCAAGCCGTACAACGAAGCCGAGCTGTTGCGCAACGTGCAGGAATTGCTGGAGACCACCCATGTCTGAGCACACTTCTTTCGAAATCGGCGTGGTAGACGTGCCGGGCATCGCACCCGTTGCGGCGCGGTCGAACGACATTCCGCCATTGGCGCTGCTGTATGCCGACGAGTCGCTGCTGGCGCACGTGGAATCGACCTTGAGCGAGATGGGTGCGAGCGTGGTCTATCGCGCGTCCGTTGCGCAGGCCGAACGTGCCGCGCTGCTGGATGCGCGGCCTGCCATCACGCTGATAAATCTCGACGACTGCTGCGACGAGCACATCGAACAGGTCACCGCATGGCTCGACGCCGCGCAGGTCCCGGTCGTGTTCAACGACGCCGACATCTCGCGTGGCCTGGAAGGCTGGGCTCGCGCGCGCTGGGCGCGGCACCTCGCCGCCAAGCTGCGCGGCAGCGAGGATGTCGATCCGCCGCGTCCGGCACAAGCCCAACCGGCGCAAGCCGCTGCCGTGACGGCCGATGAAAGTGTCGAAGCGATTTCCGCATTCGACATCGACGCGAGCGAAGTGGCCGAGATCGTGCCGATAGCCTCGCGGCCCTTGACGACCGGCGAGATCGAATCGCTGCTGGCGAATTTCCCGACCGAATCGACGCAATCGCAGGCGATCGACGAAACCGATGCCGAATCCGTGCAGGCGGACTCGATCGACGAAACCGAAAGCCTGTCGGCGCACGTGGATGCGCTGCTGGCGGAGCCGGCCGAAACCGCTCCGGCCGCACCCGCGCCATGGGAAGTGATCGCGCCGCTGCAAGAAGTGCCTGCGGTCGCCGCGGCCAATGAAGCGACACTGCCCGAGGCGGTTTCGATCCCCCGTTCATCCGACTGGCAATTGGTCGATGATCCGGCGTCCGTCGTGTCGGCACCGCGCGAGCGCGCGGCACCCGCACCCGCGCCGCGGATGGAATTCAATTTCGAACTGGAACCGCTGGAAGAGAAAACAGCGGCCATCGTGCGCGAGCGCGAGTTCAATGAAATGCGGATCGAGAAGATCGTCGCGAAGTCCGCCGAGGCGAACCCATGACCACGCTCACCGATCTGCCGCGCGAAGTCCGCGGCGTCATGATTCCGGTGACGAACGGGCGCATGCTGCTGCCCAACGCCACCGTGGCCGAGGTGGTGACCTACACCGCCCTGGAACCGATTCCGTCGGCGCCGGCATGGCTGCTGGGGCGGCAATCCTGGCGCGGCTGGCGCGTGCCGCTGTTTTCATTTTCCGTGCTCGCAGGTCTGGCCGACCGCGAAAGCACCGATACCGCGCGCGTGGCCGTGCTGAAGGCGCTGGAAGGTCATCCCAAATTGCCTTTCATCGGCCTGCTCACGCAGGGCTTTCCGCGCCTCACCACGATCTCGCCGGATATCCTGATTCCCAGCGGCGACGACCAACCCACGCCCCCCGGCGTGCGCGAGCAGGTGATGGTGCGCGACGATCTCGCCTTCATCCCCGATCTTTCGCAGGTCGAGGACATGGTGCAGGAAGTGCTGATGCGCGCAGGTTGACCCGCAGCTTCGCTGCATGCTCCGCAAAAGCTCAGGTCTGGCCCGCAAGCGCCGGTTCGCCTTCCGACTCTTTCTCCTCCATGTCCACATCCGGCCCGTGGACGATCGCGTCGCCGGATGCGGGCTTTGCGGCGATCGGCATTGAGCGGCAGGCTGGGACGTTGTTTCGGCTGAAGAGTTCCTGCACCCAATCGATGAACGCGTGTACCCGCGCCGACAGGTGCTTCTTCTGCGGATACACGATCCACACCGGTGAACCGGTCGAAATGGTGTCCTGCATGATCACCGTCAGCTTGCCCTTGCTGATCGGCGCGGCCGCCAGCCAGTGCGGTATCTGGATGATGCCCAGTCCCGCCATCGCAGCCTGGATCACCGATTCGCCGTCATTGATCAGCAGGTGGGCGTCCACATCCAGCGCGATGCGTCCATCGGGCGTGTCGAACTGCCATTGATAGGCGCGGCCATTGGTGGGATAGACGTAATTCACGCACTTGTGCCACTTGAGATCCTCGATGGAAGCGGGCGTACCGTGGTGCGCGAGGTATTCGGGTGAGGCGCACAACACGTTGCTGAAATAACCGAGCTTGCGCGCGATCAGGTTGGAATCTTCCAGCTCGCCCATGCGGATCGCGCAGTCGATGCCTTCCTCGATCAATCCGATGTTGCGATCGCTCATGGCCAGTTCCAGCCGGACATCTGGATAGCGCGATTCGAAATCAGCGAGGTTCGGGATCAACGCGGCGCGCCCGATCGACACGTTCACCGCGACCCGCAGCTTGCCCCGCGGCTTGATGCGGGCGTAACCCAGCGCCTCCACCGCCTCGCCGAAGTCCGCCAGGATGTCCTTGCACCGCTGGTAGAACGACTCGCCGTCCTCGGTGAGGCGCAGCGCGCGCGTGCTGCGGAACAACAGGCGCACGCCGATCTGCTCCTCCAGCCTCGAGACCGCCCGGCTCACGCCCGAAGGGGTCATCTCCAGTTGCGCCGCCGCTGCCTTGAAGCTCTTGGCCTCGACCACGCGGACGAAGCTCGATATTGCCGAAAAGTCTTCCATGTTGATCATTATGTGGCCATTCGTGACTTGAAGTCACGAGTGGAATGCTTCGGGAAGGGGTTAACTGTACTGTCCAGTGTTCTTATCTCAGGCGCTCGTGTCGGTCCCGGCACGAGAACCCGTCAGAGAGAACCGAAGATGAAAAAGAGATTGATCCTGGTCGGCCTGGTGGCAGTTGCGAGCGTGGTCAGTTGGGCCGTGCTCGACCACGGCAGCGGTCACGCCCAGACCGCGCCGGCCGGGCCGCCGCAGGTCACCGTCGCCCAGGTTCTGGAACGGCCGGTCAGCGACAGCGCCGATTTCATCGGCCAGGTGCAAGCGGTCGATACGGTTCGCATACGGCCGCGCGTTGGCGGCTACGTGCAATCGGTGCTGTTCAAGGAAGGCGCCCTGGTGCACAAAGGCGAGGTGCTGTTCAAGATCGACCCGCGTCCTTTCCAGGCCGAAGTCGACCGTCTCGCCGCGCAACGCACGCAGGCGCACGCGCAACTGGAACTCGCGAAGGCCAATGCGGAGCGCGCGAAACGCCTGCTGGACAAGCACGCCATCGCGCAGGAGGAAGCCGACGGCCTGATCACTGCCGCTCAAAGCACGCAGGCGGCGTTGACGGCCGCCGACGCGGCGCTCGCGGCCGCACGCCTGAACCTGGATTTCACCGATGTGCGCGCACCGATCGACGGGCGCGTCAGCAACGCGCAGGTCACCGCCGGCAACCTCGTCACGAGCAGCGACGTGCTCACCAGCGTGGTTTCGGTGAATCCGGTTTACGTGTATTTCGATGCCGACGAACAGACCTGGCTGAAGCTCAACCACCTGCGCGCGTCAGCTCAGCGGGAAGACCGCGCGACGCACGTGGCGGTGGCGATGGGATTGGCCGATGAGCCGGACTATCCGCACGCGGGTCATCTCGATTTCGTCGACAACCAGTTGCACAGCGATTCCGGCACGATGCGGTTGCGCGCCGTGTTCGACAACGACGATGGCCTGTTCACGCCAGGCCTGTATGCGCACGTGCGTCTGCAGGTCGGGCAACCGAAATCGCGCATGCTGATCGACGACCGCGCCGTCGGCACCGATCTCGGCAACCAGTTCGTGTACGTGATCGACAAGGAGCACAAGGTGCAATACCGGAAGGTCGTTCCCGGCGACCTGTTCCATGGCTTGCGCGTGATCGACGACGGCCTGAAGCGGGGCGACGTCGTCGTGATCAACGGTTTGCAACGCGTGCGCCCTGGCGTCGAAGTCAACCCGCAGCGCGTTGCAATGGATTACCGGCTCGGCGCGCAGGATCGCGCGCTGGTCGAGGCCGCCGGAGCGCGCAAGCCCGGCGACAAGCGCACCGCGCAGGCCGTCGCCGCACGCCTGCAGGACCCGCAAGGTTGAGCCACTGACATGAAGAATATCGCCCAGTTTTTCGTCGACCGCCCGATCATGGCCGCGGTGCTGTCGCTGCTGTTCCTGATCACCGGCAGCATCGCCGTGTTCCAGTTGCCGATCAGCGAATATCCGGAAGTGGTGCCGCCCACCGTGGTGGTGCGTGCGCACTATCCGGGCGCCAATCCCAAGGTGATCGCCGAAACCGTCGCGACGCCGCTGGAAGAGCAGATCAACGGCACCGAAGGCATGTTGTATTCGTCTTCGCAGGCGACCAGCGACGGCGTGATGACGCTGACCGTGACCTTCGCACTCGGCACCGATCTCGACAATGCGCAGGTGGAGGTGCAGAACCGCGTGGCGCAGGCGCTGCCGCGATTGCCCGAGGAAGTGCAGCGCCTGGGCGTCACCACGCAGAAGAGTTCGCCCGACCTCACCATGGTCGTGCACCTGATTTCGCCCGACAACCGCTACGACATGTTGTACCTGTCGAACTACGCGCGCCTGCACGTCAAGGACGTGCTGGGCCGGCTCGACGGCGTCGGCGACGTGCAGATCTTCGGCGCGGGCGAGTATTCGATGCGGGTGTGGCTGGATCCGCAGAAGCTGGCGCAGCGCGGGCTCACCACCAGCGACGTGGTGAATGCGATCCGCGAACAGAACGTGCAGGTCGCGGCGGGTGCGCTGAACGCGCCGCCGGGTCCGGACGATTCGGCGTTCCAGCTCAACATCAACACGCGCGGGCGCCTGAGCAGCGCGGAGGAATTCCGCAACATCATCGTGCGCACCGACCGGGACGGCAGCGTCGTCCACCTGCGCGACGTGGCGCGCGTGGAACTCGGTTCCGACCAGTATGCGTTGCGAAGCCTGCTGGACGGCCAGCCCGCGGTGGCGGTGCCGATCTTCGCGCGGCCGGGCTCCAATGCGATCCAGATCTCCGATGAAGTGCGCGCCACCATGGCGCAACTGAAGAAGGATTTTCCTCAGGGCGTCGATTACCGCATCGTCTATGACCCCACCGTGTTCGTGCGCGGCTCGATCGAGGCCGTGGCGCATACGCTGCTGGAAGCGATCGCGCTGGTGGTGCTGGTGGTGATCCTGTTCCTGCAGACCTGGCGTGCCTCGGTCATTCCGCTGATTGCGGTGCCGGTATCGCTGATCGGCACCTTCGCGGTGATGTACCTGATCGGCTTTTCGCTCAACGCGCTGTCGCTGTTCGGCATGGTGCTGGCGATCGGCATCGTGGTGGACGACGCCATCGTGGTGGTGGAGAACGTCGAGCGCCACATCGAGCTCGGACAATCGCCGAAGGAAGCCACGCGCAAGGCGATGCACGAGGTCACCGGCCCGATCGTGGCCACCGCGCTGGTGCTGTGCGCGGTGTTCATCCCGACCGCCTTCATCAGCGGCCTGACCGGCGAGTTCTATCGCCAGTTCGCGTTGACCATCGCGATCTCCACCGTGATCTCCGCGTTCAACTCGCTGACGTTGAGCCCGGCGCTGTCGGCGATCCTGCTGCAGCCGCACGGCGCGAAGAAGGACCGCCTCACGCGCGGCATCGATCGCGCTTTTGGCTGGCTGTTCCGTCCGTTCAACCGCTTTTTCCATCGCGGTGCGGAGCGCTACGTCGGCAGCGTGAAACGCATGCAGGGCAAGGGCGCTGCCGCGCTGGTCGTGTACGCGGCATTGATCGCACTGACCGCGTTCGGCTTCATGCACGTGCCGACTGGTTTCGTGCCGACGCAGGACAAGCAGTATCTGGTCGCGTTCGCGCAATTGCCCGACGCGGCATCGCTGGATCGTACCGAAGGCGTGATCCAGCGCATGTCGTCCATCGCGATGAAGCAGCCGGGCGTGCTGAACGCCGTAGCGTTCCCCGGACTGTCGATCAACGGCTTCACCAATTCGTCCAACGCGGGCATCGTGTTCGTGACGCTGAAGCCGTTCGAGGAGCGCCGCGATGCGAGCCTCTCGGCCGGCGCGATCGCCGGTGCGCTGAACGCGAAGTTCGGATCGATCCAGGATGCCTACATCGCGGTGTTTCCGCCGCCGCCGGTGATGGGGCTGGGACAGATCGGCGGTTTCCGCATCCAGATCGAGGATCGCGGCCAGCTCGGCTTCGACGAGCTGTACAAACAGACGCAGAACCTGATCGCGGCCAGCCAGAAGGAGCCCGCGCTGGCCGGCTTGTTCTCCAGCTTCCAGGTCAGCGTGCCGCAGGTGGACGTGGACGTGAACCGCGAGAAGGCCAAGTCCGAAGGCGTGGACCTCTCCGACGTCTACCAGACCATGCAGGCGTATCTCGGCTCGCTCTACGTCAACGACTTCAACCGCTTCGGCCGCACCTACCAGGTGAACCTGTCCGCCGAGCCGGCGTTCCGCCACGACATGCAGGACATCAGCCAGTTGAAGACGCGCAACGCGCGCGGCGACATGGTGCCGCTGGGTTCGTTCGTGACGGTGAAGCGCGGCGCGGGTCCCGATCGCGTGATGCACTACAACGGCTACCCGACCGCCGAGATCAACGGCGGCCCGGGGCCGGGTTTCAGTTCCGGCCAGGCGCAGGCGGCAATGGCGAGTCTTGCGCAGCAGCTCCTTCCCAACGGCCTCAGCTACGAATGGACCGAGCTGACCTACCAGCAGATTCTGGCCGGCAACACCGCGGTGCTGGTGTTCCCGCTGTGCGTGCTGCTGGTCTTCCTGGTGCTGTCGTCGCTGTACGAGAGCTGGTCGCTGCCGCTGGCGGTGATCCTGATCGTACCGATGGTGCTGTTGTCCGCGATTGCCGGGGTGTGGCTGTCGGGCGGTGACAACAACATCTTCACCCAGATCGGATTGATCGTGCTGGTCGGCCTGGCGTGCAAGAACGCGATCCTGATCGTGGAGTTCGCCCGCGAGCGCCAGCGCGAAGGCATGAGCCGTCACGAAGCCGTGCTGGAAGCGGCACGGCTGCGCTTGCGGCCGATCCTGATGACCTCGATCGCTTTCATCATGGGCGTGGTGCCGCTGGTCACCTCGCACGGCGCCGGCGCGGAGATGCGCCATGCGATGGGCGTGGCGGTGTTCTCCGGAATGCTCGGCGTGACGATTTTCGGATTGATCTACACCCCGTTGTTCTACGTCTTGATCCGCGCCGTGGTCGAGCGCCGCGAAGCGCGCAGGCACGCGTTGGCGCATGCAGCGCCTGCCCTGGAAGGAGAATGAAATGAGTTTGCCGTTTCGTGGGGCCGCGCTGCTCGCGACGCTCGTGTTGGCGGGCTGCGTCACCGTCGGTCCCGATTACAAGCAGCCGAAAACGCCAACTCCGCAGTTGCAGGATGTAGATGCGACGCGGGAAAGCACCGGGCATTTCCAGGCGCAATGGTGGAAGCAGTTCGGCGATCCCACGCTCGATGCGCTGATCCGGCGCGCCGCGGCCAACAATCTGGATTTGCGCATCGCGGTGGCGCGGCTGGCCGAATCGCGCGCGCTGCTGGGCGGCGCGAAATCGCAGCAGTTGCCAAGCATCGACGCCGAAGCGAGCTACAGCCGCAGCGACCAGCAGCAGCCGGGCTTCAGCAGCGAACGCAGCATCGTCACCAGCTACCAAGCCGGCTTCGACGCTTCGTGGGAACTGGACCTGTTCGGCGGCGTCCGTCGCTCCGTCGAAGCCGCGGGCGCGGATCTCGGCGCCAGCGAAGCCGCGTTGCAGGACGCACAGGTGAGCCTGTTTGCCGAGGTCGCGCGCAATTACTTCGCGTTGCGCGGCATCCAGCAGCGCGAGGCGATCGCCCGGCGCAACATTGCCAATCTCGGCGATACGCTCAAGGTGATCCGCGCGCGCGCCGAAGTCGGCACCGCCTCGGACCAGGACGTGGCCAGCGCTAGCGCGCAGTTGAGTTCGGTGGAGGCGCAACTGCCGCTGCTGGAAATGCAGCAGCGCGCCGGCGAATACCGTCTCGCGGTATTGCTGGGCGAACAGCCGGGCGCACTCGACGTGGACGTATCGCCGAAGACGTTCGAGCCGATCGATGCCGTGCTGCCGATCGGCATGGCGGGTGACGTGCTCTCGCGCCGGCCCGACGTGCGCATCGCCGAGCGCGAATACGCCGCGGCCACCGCGCGCATCGGCGTTGCCAAGGCCGATTTCTTCCCGCACATCTCGCTGGGCGGTTTCCTGGGATTTCTTTCCGGGCGCAGCAACGATTTCGGTGACTCTTCCACGCGCGCGTGGTCATTGTTGCCGGGCATTACCTGGAACGGCCTCAACGTGAAACGCGTGCGCAGCGAGTTGCATGCCGCCGAGGCGCGCGCCGATGCCGCGGATGCCAGCTACCAGCGCACCGTTCTGGAGGCCATCGAAGACGTGGACAACGCGATGGTCGGCTACAACCAGCAACACGCGCGTGTCCAGAAATTGATCGCGCAGGCGCGCGACAGCCGCCGCGCCGCGGACCTGGCGCAGATCCGCTACAAGGAAGGCGCAACTGGCTTCCTCGAACTGCTTGATGCCGAACGCGTGCAACTCGCCGCGGAGGACGCGCTGGCGCAGGGCGAAGCCGACATCGATCTGCATGCAGTCGCGCTGTACAAGGCCCTAGGCGGCGGATGGCAGGCCTGCGGCGATGCGCACTGCAGCGACGTCGCCAAATCGGATGCTCCGTGACGAGAAACGCAAGTCGCGGCTGGAGCCGCCGTCACAGGTCCCCGTACAGCGCCTGCAACGCCGCGATCGCCGCGAGCCCCGCGGTTTCCGTGCGCAGCACGCGCGGGCCGAGCGACAACCCGCGAAAACCGGCGGCGCGCAAGGCCGCGAGGTCGCTCTCGCCGAAACCGCCTTCGGGACCGACGGCGAGCAGCACTTCGTTTTCGATGCGTCCAAGCGCGCGTGGCGTGGATTCACCCGCCGGCAGCAATGCCAGTCGCGTTCCGGTTCCGCGTGAATCCAGTGACTGATCCAGCGACTGCAGCCATGCCGACAGCGGTTCCGGTGCGCGCACCGCCGGGATCCGCGCGCGGCCGCTCTGTTCGCAGGCGCCGATCGCGACGCCACGCCAGTGTTCGACGCGTTTGCCGGCGCGCGCGCCGTCGAGTTTCACCTCGCTGCGCTCGGTAATCAGTGGAATGATTTCGGCGACGCCCAGTTCGGTTGCCTTCTGCACGATCCAGTCCATCTTTTCGCCGCGCGCCAGCGCCTGCGCCAGCGTGATGCGCAATGGCGATTCACCCGCCGCCGCATCCGACGACAGAACCCGCGCGCGCACCTCTCGCGGGCCGGCTTCGACCAGTTCGCAGGCGTAGTCACTGCCGTCGCCATTGAACAGCACCAGCGAATCGCCGCGCCGCAGACGCAGAACCCGCACGACGTGGACCGCCGCTTGCTCCGGCAGGGCGACTTCGAGCCCGATTTTCAGCGGCTGATCGAGGTAGATGCGGATCGTTCGCAAGTTTTCACCGTCCATGAACGAAAGCTGTCGTAATCGGATGGAACGCGTGCCGGCCTTGCGAAAACGCGCGAGAATCGCCATCAAGGGGAAGGGGTAGCGTTCCGGAGACAACCATGAACAAGTTTATCGTCATCAGCGGACTCGTCCTTGCCTGCGGATTCGGCGCCAATGCATTGGCGCAGAACGCCGACGCTTCGACGACCACCGCCGTTTCCACCACGGCCACCACCGACCAGAATGCCAACGCCACGTCCGATGTAGCGGTCGGCACCCGTCCTGTGCCAGCGCCGGGCGACCACAACTGTATCCGCGACACCGGCAGCCATATTCCGCCGCCGAAGGGCGGTTGCCTGCCGGTCGCAGGTCGCACCTATAACCACGATGACATCCAGCGCACCGGCGAGACAAATCTCGGCCAGGCCTTGCAACAGCTCGATCCGAGCGTGCAGGTGACCGGGCATTGACCGGCTGACGGTCGTCGCCCTTTCCGCGAAAGCGGGAATCTGGTGCGGCTGTTTCCATCCCTGAAACTGGATCCCGGCCAATCCACGGCCGGGATGGAATCCG
>DASXWZ010000120.1:0-8221 GCA_036503375.1 Rhodanobacteraceae bacterium
GTTATGCGTTCGGGCTTGCATTCAATCCGCTGTTCCCCACGATTCCGCTCGGCACGCTCGCGGCCAATCTGCTGGGCGGCTTGATCATGGGTCTGACGATGGGTGCGTTCGCGCAGTTCTCGTCGCTCTCTCCGGAGTTGCGGCTGTTCATCACGACCGGCTTTCTCGGCGGCCTCACGACGTTTTCGACATTCTCCGGAGAGACCGTCACGCTGCTGCTGCGGCAGGAGTACGCGTGGTCGCTGGCGATCATCGCACTGCACCTGGTCGGGTCCCTGGCAATGACGCTGCTGGGCTTCGTGATCGCGCAAGGCGTGAGGAACCTCGCATGAGCATGAATACGCAATCGCCCACGCAGGGTGTGTACCTGCGCTTTTTCATGCACGAGAATCGCCGCCATCACGGCGTGCTGCTGTACGACTGGCTGCTGCGCGAGGCGAAGAAGCTGGGTATCGCCGGCGGCACCGCATTCCGCTCCATCGCAGGCTACGGCCGCCACGGCGTGATGCACGAGGCGCATTTCCTCGAACTGGCCGGGCAGGAAACCGTGCGTGTGGATTTCATCGTCACGTCCACCGATGCCGAGCGGATGATGCAACGCATACGCGAGGAGGGCTTGCAACTGTTCTATGCGAAGTTGCCGGCGGAGTTCGGTGTGCTGGATGGCGATGCCCCGGCCTGAGCCGATGATGGACGCCGCGCCCAAAAGAGCCGGGGCGAAACACGCATTGACCTTCGTGGTGCTGATCGGCGTGGTGAGCCTGTTCGCGGACATGACCTACGAGGGTTCGCGATCGATCACGGGGCCGTTTCTCGGCACCCTCGGCGCCACCGGCGCGATCGTTGCGATCGTCGCGGGCGCGGGCGAACTGCTGGGCTATGTGCTGCGCTTCGGTACCGGCCTCCTGGCCGACCGTACCGGCCGCTATTGGGCGATCACGATCATCGGCTACGCGATCAATCTGTTCGCGGTGCCCGCACTCGCGCTCGCCGGCAACTGGCCGATGGCGGCGGGTTTGATCATTCTGGAACGCAGCGGCAAGGCGCTGCGGACGCCGGCCCGCGACGCGATGCTTTCGCACGCGGCGAAGGACATGGGCGGCGCGGGCTGGGCGTTCGGGTTGCACGAGGCGCTGGATTCCATCGGCGCCGTGCTCGGCCCGCTGATCGCGTCATTGGTGTTGTTCCTGCACGGTGGTTATCGGCATGCGTTCGCATGGCTGCTCGTGCCGGCGCTGGCCGCTCTGGCAACGCTGTTGGTCGCTCGCGCGCGTTATCCGCAACCGCAGGATATGGACGCGCACGCCGCGATTCCGTCCCAGGACCCCAAGGCGATCGGCGAACTGAAGATTTTCCTGGCCGCGACGGCGTTGATCGCAGCGGGCTACGCCGATTTCGCGCTGATCGCCTTTCACTTCAGCAGCGATCATGTATTGCCGAACGATGTGATCCCGATCCTCTATTCGCTGGCCAGCCTCGCGGGCGGCGGCGCGGCGCTCGTCCTCGGCAAGTTGTTCGACCGGCGCGGCTTTTCCGTGCTGCTGTGGACCACCGTGATCCCGGCGCTGTACGCGCCGCTGGTTTTCCTCGGTGGGCAATGGGCCGCGGTGGTCGGCATGGCCCTGTGGGGTGCCGGGTTCGGAGCGCACGATTCGCTGTTGCGCGCGGCGGTCGCGCAACGCATCCCGCGCGGCAAGCGCGCGACCGTGATGGGTGTGTTCAACGCGATCTACGGCCTGGCCTGGTTCGGCGGCAGCGCCGTGCTCGGCGTGTTGTACGATATCAAGCCGCTCTACGCGGTGATCGCGGCGCTGGCGCTGCAATGGATCGCCTGCCCCCTGCTGTATGGATTGCGCAAAGGAGCACGCGGATGAACGATCTTTCGGGAGATTTTTCAAAACCGGGTACGGGTGCGCACGACGAATCGGGCGTGCAGCATCCTTCGCGCTTGCGCGAACGCGCCGAACACCTGCTCGCTCTTGCCGACGTGAAGGTCGATGGCAATCGTCCATGGGACTTGCGCGTGCACGACGAACACGTGTTCGCGCGCGCCTTCGCACACGGTTCGCTGGGCCTGGGCGAAGCCTACATGGACGGCTGGTGGGATACCGATGATCTGGACGGCTTCTTTCATCGCGTGCTGGACGCGCATCTCGACGAACACCTGAAGAATTTCGACACGTTGCGCGCTCACCTGCGCGCGCGCTTCATCAACCTGCAGCGCGGCAGGCGCGCGTTCAAGATAGGCAAGGCGCATTACGATCTCGGCAACGACCTGTTCAAGACGATGCTGGGCAAGCGGCTGGTGTATTCCTGCGGCTATTGGGCCCGCGCCGATAACCTGGATGATGCGCAAGCCGCCAAACTCGACCTCGTCTGTCGCAAGCTGCAACTGAAACCCGGCATGCGCGTGCTGGACATCGGCTGCGGCTGGGGCGAGGCGCTGAAGTACGCTGCGGAGAACTACGGCGTGTCCGGTGTCGGCGTCACCGTGTCGGAACAGCAGGCGCAATTCGCCCGTGAGTTGTGCAAGGGCCTGCCGATCGAAATCCGGTTGCAGGATTATCACGAACTCGACGAGAGATTCGACGCGATCTATTCGATCGGCATGTTCGAACACGTGGGCTGGAAGAACTATCGCGCCTATTTCGAAGTGTGCAAACGCTGCATCAAGGAAGACGGCCTGAACCTGCTGCATTGCATCGGCGTCAACAGCGAGCCGAGCCGGCCCGATCCGTGGATCGAGAAGTACATCTTCCCCAATTCCATGGTGCCGGCGGCTTCGCAGGTCGCGCCCGCACTGGAAGACCTGTTCGTGGTCGAGGACTGGCACAACTTCGGCGCCGACTACGACAGGACGCTGATGGCCTGGCGCGCCAACTTCGACGCGGCGTGGCCGCAACTGTCGAAGAATCCGCGCTATGACCAACGTTTCCGCCGCATGTGGCGGTACTACCTTTCCGCATCCGCTGCGACTTTCCGCGCCCGACGCGACCAACTCTGGCAGATCACGATGAGCCCGCGCGGCGTCCGCGGCGGTTATCGCGTGCCGCGGTGAAGTGCGGCACGAGGTAATTTCAACCGATACTCCCGCGCGGCTGGATCGCCTACGCTGGGGTCGCTTCCATTCGCTGGTCGTGTTCGCGCTCGGGATCACCTGGGTCCTGGACGGGCTCGAAGTCACCATCACCGGCGCGATCGCGGGTTCGCTGAAATCCAGCCCGGCGCTGCATCT
This sequence comes from Rhodanobacteraceae bacterium, assembly GCA_036503375.1. Lineage (GTDB taxonomy): Bacteria > Pseudomonadota > Gammaproteobacteria > Xanthomonadales > Rhodanobacteraceae > 66-474. The sequence continues at coordinate 3,236 of DASXWZ010000120.1, forward strand.
CTCCGACGCTCAGGTCGGGCTGGCCGCGAGTTGTTATCTGGCTGGTGCGGTTTGCGGCGCACTGCTGTTCGGCTGGCTGACCGACAAACTGGGCCGCAAGCGACTGTTCAATGTGACGCTCGGTTTGTACCTGGTCGCCACCGCGCTCACCGCGTTCAGCCCCGACTTCCTGTGGTTCGCCTTTTTTCGCGCGCTGACCGGCGCCGGCATCGGCGGCGAATACGCGGCGATCAATTCCGCGATCCAGGAATTGATTCCCGCGCGCTATCGCGGCCACACCGATCTGGTGGTCAACGGCAGTTTCTGGATCGGCGCGGCGCTCGGAGCGCTCGCGAGCGTCGTGCTGCTCGATCCGCATCTGTTTCCCGAGGATCTGGGCTGGCGCTGCGCGTTCGGTCTGGGTGCGGCACTGGGCGCGATCATCCTGTGGCTGCGACGCTACGTGCCGGAAAGCCCCCGCTGGCTGATGCTGCACGGGCGCGTCGCGGAAGCCGAACACATCATGGACGACATCGAGCTCCAAGTCGGCACCACGCCGCCCGGCGAACCGCTTCCTCGCCTGCACCTGCGAATGCGGAAGCTGCGCCTGACCGATGTCGCGCGCAGCCTGCTGCACGATTATCCGCGGCGCACCGGGGTGACGCTGGTGCTGATGGCGACGCAGGCGTTCTTCTACAACGCGATATTTTTCACCTATGCGCTGGTGCTCGGCCGCTATTACGGCGTCGCAAACGATCGCATCGGCCTGTTCCTGCTGCCGTTCGCGGCGGGCAATTTCCTCGGGCCGCTGATCCTCGGTCGGCTGTTCGACAGCTTCGGGCGCAAGTCGATGATCGCGATCACCTACGCGATCTCCGGGCTGCTGCTGGCTCTGACCGCGTGGCTGTTTGCCGCCGGTTGGCTCACGGCGCAGACGCAGACGCTGGCCTGGAGCGTCGTGTTTTTCTTCGCCTCGGCCGCAGCGAGTTCGGCTTACCTCACCGCGGGCGAAAGTTTTCCGCTCGAGTTGCGTGCGCTGGCGATCGCCCTGTTCTACGCGTTCGGCACCGCGCTGGGTGGCGTCGCCGGACCATGGTTGTTCGGCGTGCTGGTCGGCAGTGGCGAGCGCAGCGCGATCGCGTGGGGATACCTGCTGGGTGCGGCGCTGATGCTCGTCGGCGCCGCCGCCGCGGCCTGCTGGGGTGTGCGCGCGGAGCGGCGACCGCTGGAAGACGTGGCCACGCCGCTTTCAAGAGTCGAGCCGCCTGCATAGCCAGCCTTCTCCGACATACTATGCGCGGCCCGCTCTGGAACCACTCCATGTCCACGTTGTGTCGTTGCGGTTTCACGCTACTTCTATTCGTGCTCACGACCGCGGCAGCGCTAGCCGATCCTGCGCTCTGGAAAATCCAGCGCGGCAATTCGACGGTGTACCTGTTCGGCACGGTGCATGTGCTGCCGCCGGACATCCAATGGCACTACGCCGCACTCGACCACGCCTTGAAGGTGAGCGACGTGCTCTATGTGGAATTGGTGGATGACGATCAGGCCACGATGCAGCCGCTGGTGACGCGATACGGCATCGACGTGGCGCATCCGCTTTCCGGCGAACTCGATGCGAACGATGAGCAACGTCTGCGGGCGGCGGCGCAGACGGCCGCTTTGCCACCGCAGGCGCTGGACGTGATGAAGCCCTGGCTCGCGGCGGTCGCGCTCACCGTCGCCCCGATTGTCAAGGCGGGCTTCGATCCGGAATCCGGCGTGGACAAGCGGCTGCGCCATGACTTCGCTGCAACCGGCAAGCCGGTGCGCGGACTGGAAACCGCCGAGCAGCAAATCCGTTATTTCGCCGATTTGTCGAAGACCGTGCAGATCTCGATGCTGCGCAGCACGCTGGACGACTACGACAAGGCAGCCACGGAATTGAACGAGCTGGTGGCGGACTGGCAGCACGGCGACGTCGATGCGATCGCCGCGCTGGAGAACTCCGACATGCGCGGGAAATATCCGGTGCTGTATGACACCCTTCTGACAGACCGCAACGAACGCTGGGCGCAGCAGATCGCGCGGCTCTTGCAACAGCACGGCACCGTTTTCATCGCCGTCGGGGCGGCGCATCTGGCCGGGCCGGACGATGTGCAGAGCCAGTTGCGCAAAGCCGGCATCGTCGCGACACGCGTGCACTGAATACTCGCAAGACACTTCCAATGAACCTTCACTCCAACTTCGAACAAGTCCCCCTGCGCGAATACGCCGAGCGTGCGTACCTCGATTACTCGATGTACGTGGTGCTGGACCGCGCCCTGCCCTTCATCGGCGACGGGCTGAAACCCGTGCAGCGGCGCATCGTCTATGCGATGAGCGAGCTGGGTCTCGCCGCGACGGCCAAGCCCAAGAAATCCGCGCGCACGGTGGGCGACGTGATCGGCAAGTTTCATCCGCACGGCGATTCGGCGTGTTACGAAGCGATGGTGCTGATGGCGCAGCCGTTCTCGTACCGCTATCCGCTGATCGATGGACAAGGCAATTTCGGCTCTCCGGACGACCCCAAGTCGTTCGCGGCGATGCGCTACACCGAGTCGCGGCTGACCCCCATCGCCGAAGTGCTGCTCGGCGAACTCGCGCAAGGCACGGTGGAATGGACGCCGAATTTCGACGGCACCCTGAAAGAGCCTTCCTGGCTGCCGGCGCGCCTGCCGCACGTGCTGTTGAACGGCTCGACCGGCATCGCGGTCGGCATGGCCACCGACATCCCGCCCCATAACCTGCGCGAAGTGGCGAGCGCGTGCATCCATTTGCTGGACGAACCGGAAGCAAGCATCGCCGCACTGTGCGAGCACGTGCGCGGACCGGACTTTCCGACGCAAGCCGAGATCATCACGCCGCGCGACGAACTGGTCGCGATGTACGCGACAGGCAACGGTTCGGTGCGCTGCCGCGCGGTGTACGCGCAAGAACGCGACAACGTGGTTGTAACCGCGCTGCCGCACCAGGTTTCGCCCGCGCGCGTGATCGAACAGATCGCGCAGCAGATGCGCGCCAGGAAACTGCCGATGCTGGAGGACCTGCGCGACGAATCCGATCACGAGAATCCGGTGCGGCTGGTGTTGATCCCGCGCAGCAATCGCGTGGACGTGGACGCGATGATGCAGCACCTGTTCGCGACCACCGATCTCGAGCGCAGTTATCGCGTCAACCTCAACATGATCGGGCTGGACGGCCGGCCACAGGTCAAGACGCTGAAGCAGATCGTCGAGGAATGGCTGCGTTTCCGTTCCGACACGGTGACGCGTCGCCTGAGCTTCCGGCTGGAGAAAGTCGAAAGACGTTTGCATTTGCTGGAGGGCTTGCGCATCGCCTTCCTCAATCTCGATGAAGTGATCCGGATCGTGCGGCACGAGGACGAACCGAAACCCGCACTGATCAAGCGCTTCAAATTGAGCGAAGAACAGGCCGACTACATCCTGGAAACCCGTCTGCGGCAACTGGCCCGGCTGGAAGAGATGAAGCTCGATGCCGAGCGTGACGAACTGGAGGAGGAACGCGCGAAGATCGAGGTGACGCTGAAATCGAAACAGCGCCTGAAGACGCTGATCAAGCAGGAACTGAATGCCGACGCGGAAAAATACGGTGACACGCGCCGTTCGCCGCTGGTCGCGCGCGCTGCCGCGCAGGCGTTGGCGGAGAGCGAGCTGGTGGTTTCGGAGCCCGTGACCGTGGTGCTCTCGCAGAAAGGCTGGGCGCGAGCGGCCAGGGGGCACGATGTGGACGCGCGCGAATTGTCCTATCGCGAGGGCGATGCGTTCCTCGCAGCCGCACGCGGACGCAGCGCGCAGCAAGTCGCGTTCCTGGATTCCAGTGGCCGCAGTTATTCCACGCCGGCGCACACCCTGCCTTCCGCGCGCGGCAACGGCGAGCCCCTGACCGGCCGCTTCACGCCGCCACCGGGCGCGCGTTTCGATGCACTGGCGATCGGTGACAACGACGCGCGCCTGCTGTTGGCGACCGATGCGGGCTACGGCTTCGTAACCCGCTTCGAAGCGCTGCTCGCCAACAAGAAGGCGGGCAAGCAGGTGATCAGCATGGACGATGATGCGCGCGTGCTCGCTCCCGCTCATGTCGCCGATCCGGCGCGCGACCGCATCGTGGTCGTCACCACCGAAGGGCACCTGCTGATGTTCTCCATCGCCGACCTGCCCGAACTGGATCGCGGCCGCGGCAACAAGCTGATCGAGATCCCGAAGGCGAAACTGCAATCGGGCGAGGAGCGCGTGGCGGGCATCGCAACGGTGACCGAAGGCTCCGGTGAGGTCACCCTGTACGCCGGTGCGCGCAAGCTGACGTTGAAATGGTCGGACCTCGTCGAGTACGGCGGCAACCGCGCGCAGCGCGGCGGGTTGTTGCCGCGCGGGCTGCGGCGGGTCGAGCGGATCGAGACCAACGGATGAAAACCGCGCTGCGCTGGCTCGCGCGCGTCACCACAACGCTGTCGCTGTTGATCTCGCTGGCGTGCCTCACCGGCTGGCTGCTGATGCGCGGCAGCGTGCCGCAGCTGGATGGCACCGTCGCGCTGCATGGCCCGTCCGCTCCGGTGACCGTCACGCGCGACGCGCGCGGCGCTCCGACGATCACCGCGCGCAATCGCGAGGATCTGGCCTATGCGCTCGGTTTCCTGCACGGACAGGAACGTTTCTTCCAGATGGACCTGCTGCGTCGCAACGCGGCGGGCGAACTGTCGGACCTGGTCGGCGCAGCCGCGCTCAAAGTCGACGAGAGTCATCGACGCCACCGCTTCCGTGCGCTGGCGGAAACGGAACTGTCGCAACTGCCGGTCGAGGAACGCGTGCTGCTGGACAGCTACGCGCGCGGCGTCAATGCGGGATTGAACGCGCTGCGGGTGCGGCCTTGGGAATACCTGCTGCTGCGCGCTTGCCCGCAGCCGTGGGAACCAGACGATTCCCTGCTCGCGATCGATACCATGTTCCTAGATCTCAACCAGGAGGGCGA
>DASXWZ010000121.1:0-12853 GCA_036503375.1 Rhodanobacteraceae bacterium
GACGTAACCGCGCGCATTGAAACTGTGGCGTGAAGTCACGTCCATGTAGTACGCGTCGCCACCGTTGGACAGGGTGCTGGCCGGAAACACGCCCGAATCGCGTGGTGCGCCGATCAGGCCGCCGGTGATCCGCGAACTCCCGGAATCCTGGAACAGCCGCAGGGTGGCCGCCGTCGCGAAGTACTGGCTGTCGTTCTGCAAGCCCGGGTCGCCCGTCACCACCGCGACGGAAATCGTGTGCGGCTGGCCATTGCTCAACGTCGCCGCAAACGGAGTGAGATCGATGCTGAAAGGCTCGAAGTCGAGCGTCTGCACGCCGGGAACCGGCCGCCACAGGTACGGATCGATGCCGCCGGTGTAAATCCATGGCGAGATCGGAGCAAAACCGGCGGGGCTGCCATCGATCGCGATTTCCGCCTCACGGAAGCCTGTGCCGCCGCAGCCGGTGACGGAAATGTACGGCTCGGGGCCGCAGCTGTACCAGAACTCATCGCCGGATTGAGGCTGCGCGATCACATCGAGGTACGCGCGTTCGACGTTTGTCGGCAGGGTGAATGTTTTTGTCAACGGCGTCTGATCGGTATAGATGTTGCTGTAGTTGCCGGCCGGGTCGGAACCCAGCGACAGCACCTGGTCGGCCACCGCCGGCGCGGGATAGTCCGGCGTGGCCGGATAGAAATCCAGCTCGGCGCTGCCGGTGATGGAGCCGTTGTAGGTGTCGTCGTAGACGTTGTACACGATGGCATTGCCGGGCTGCGCGGTTTTCAGCGCGGCGGAAAGACCGGTGACGTCGCGCTCGACGTGCCAGCTCGGACTGACCGTGCTGCGGGGCTCCTGGGTGGTGCCGAAATAAACATCGACGCCGCCGATCCAGACGCTGGCGGTGCGGTCGTACTGGCGTCCGGCGGTGACGTTGTAGTCGGCCTTGAAGACTACCTTGTACCAGGGCCCGGAGCAGGCCTCCGGTGGCGTGTAGTTGAATGGATGCGGGTTGTAGTCATCGAAGGTGCCGGTCGGCGAATCGGCGGTGTAGAGCTGCACCACGCATGGCATGGTCGGCGGCACAGGTACCAGCGGCTCCGCGCTCGCCACGCCTTGTTCGCCGATGTCGATCACCGGACCGACGATTGGCGGAGGCGACGCCGCAGCCGCCGCGATCAGCGGCAGGACGGCGGCGATCAGGGCGGGAGCGCAAAGACGCTTCAGGGAACGCTGATCGGACATGACACCACTCCTTGTGCAGCGACAGGGAATCGAGCGAAAAGTCAGCAGCGCAACCGCAGCAGCATAGCACCATGAAACGCGTCGAAAGCCGATCGCGAGTGCGCGCGCCGGCGCCGGATCACACCGCTCGACGGGCTCGGTTACACTGCCGCGATTTCGACTTCACGACCGCCAATGATCGTCACCATCGCCCTGATCGCGATCACCTGCATCGTTTCGCTCGCGGCGTTCAACAATCCGCGATTGCTCGACGGGATGATCCTGTGGCCGCCGGCGATCTCGCGCAGGCACCAATACTGGCGCCTGCTGAGCTACGGCCTGGTGCACGCAGACGGCTCGCACCTGTTGTTCAACATGATCACGCTGTTCTTCTTCGGGCGCGCGATGGAGCCTCTGTACGCGCAATACCTCGGCCCGTTCGGCTTTGCAGTGTTCTATCTGGGAGGCCTGCTGGTTTCGATCCTGCCGAGCTGGTGGGCGCATCGCAAGGATTCCAACTACCGCAGCCTCGGCGCGTCCGGCGCCGTTTCCGCGGTGCTGTTCGCCTTCATCCTGTTGCAGCCGTGGTCGATGATCATCGTGTTCTTCCTGCCGCTGCCGGCCATCCTGTATGCGATCGCCTACGTGGCGTATTCGATCTGGATGGATCGCGCGGCGGCTTCCCCGGCGGCGGCCAGCTACGGCCGCGTCAACCACAGCGCGCACATGTGGGGCGGCGCCTACGGCGTGCTGTTCACGGTATTCATGGAGCCGCGCGTGGTGCTGGTTTTCGTGGAGCAGCTGAAGCACCCGCATTTCGGCTTGTGAATCGTGACGCGGCCTTGACCCGCATCGGCTTATTCCTGTGGCGCGGACGCAAGGAGAGCAGAGATGCAATGCAGGAAACTGGATTTCGACGAACGTTTCCGCGTCGCGTTCCGCAACGCGCGCGCGGGAGCGGCGGTGATGACCATTCCGCCGGGAGACGCCGAGGGCGATCCCCAGAACCGGCACGAAGACGCCGACCAATGGCTGTTCGTGGTGGAGGGCGAGGGCACCGCGATCGTCGAAGGGAAGAGGCAGCGACTGGAGCCCGGCACGTTGCTGCTCATCGAACGAGGCGAACGACACGAGGTGCGCAACGACGGCAAAAAGCCGCTGTGCACGCTCAACTTCTACGCGCCGCCCGAGTATTGAAAACGGCACGATTCAGTCCGCGGAATTTGCGCTAAGCTGCGACGGGCGCTGGTGTTTTGCGTGACTTTACGATATACTTCTTCGACTGTTTGCCGGGTCACGGTAAATCGTGGCCTGACGTAGTTGATCCCGCGATCCGCTTCCCGTTCTGCCCGCTTACTCCCTGCAACCAGTTTGACCACGGTTCATCCCGAACCGTGGCATTCATTTGTTGAGGAGTTTGTAATGTCAGAACGCAAAACCGGAACCGTCAAATGGTTCAACGACGCCAAGGGCTTCGGCTTCATCAGCCAGGAGGGCGGTGAGGACCTGTTCGTGCATTTCCGCGCGATCCAGGGCACCGGCTTCAAGTCGCTGCAGGAAGGCCAGAAGGTCAGCTTCGTGACGACCAAGGGCCCGAAGGGTTTGCAGGCCGATCAAGTCCAGATCGCCTGAATTTCCATCCGCTGAATGAAGCGCCGGGCGGATTCCGTTTCGCCCGGCGCTTTTTCATTTCCGGCTTCTTCAGGAGGTACCGATGCTGACGATCACAGTGCGTGGATTGCCGCGCGGCATGACGGAGCAGACATTGATGGCGCTGTTCGAGAACCACGGCAGGGTGCGCGGCCTGCGCATGGCCAAGGATCTTTTCAGCGGCGAATGCAAGGGTTTCGCCGAATTGCAGATGGAAGGCCATGAAGCGCGCGCAGCGGTGGCGGCGTTGAATGGCCACAGCGCCGATCACAGCTTGTTGCAAGTGCGCCTGGGCAAGGACGAACCGCGCCGGCGGCGCCGTTGAGACTGCGCTTTCTTGCCATGAGGGCGGCTTGAGCGATAATCGCGGCTCCCTCCGGCGGAGCGAACGCATGACTTATCGAGGCGGATGCCATTGCGGCCGGATCGCTTTCGATGTCGATGGCGAGATCGGTCAGGTGATTGAGTGCAACTGCTCGCACTGCCGGCCCAAAGGGTACCTGTTCTGGTTCGTGCCCCGGCAGCAGTTGCACCTGCACACGCCCGAGTCCGACATGAGCACCTACGGGTTCAACAAGCACCGGCTCGCGCACCATTTCTGCCCCGTCTGCGGGGTAGCGCCGTTTACCGACGGCCAAAGGAGCGATCAGCCGATGGCTGCGATGAACGTACGCTGCCTTCAGGCCGTGGAACCCGCCGATCTGGACATCAAACAGGTGGACGGCCGCAGTTTGTAGGCGGCCCGATGTGACAATTGCGCCGATCTGGCGCAATATTCATGCGCTAATCAAGGGGAAGGAGAACGGACATGGCCACCCGCCGAGCCCGAACATCCGGCAGGAAATCCGCCGCGGGCAAGAAGAACGCAGCGAAGAAGAAGGTCGCCGCGCGCAAGGCGCCGGCGAAAAAGCGCGTCGTGAAGAAAGCCGGCAGTTCGAAGAAGGCTGCAAAGCGCTCGGGCAAGAGCGCGCCGCGCAAAGGCGCGGCCGCGAAGCGAGGCACACGCGAGACAGCCGCACGCGGCGCTTCCCGCAAGAGCAGCCCCAAACGCGCGGTACCGAAACCGGAGTCACGCGCGTCGGCGAAGCCGGCTCCCCGAACCTCGAAGCCTGCCATGGGCGGTCCCGCGAGCAAGCCGGTCGCAGCCGCACCCGCGCCACGCAAAGCTTCCCCCCCTGCATGGAAACCGCGCGAACGCGAACCACTGGGCTGGAAACCCGCGCCTTCGCTGGAACTGCCACGCCAGCCCTCGCCGGCCGCGCAGGCACCGGTGCGCAAACCACCCAAGCCGCGCGCGCCCAAGCCCAAAGCGATCAGCCACGAGCAGGCGGTCGCCAACCTGCAGAAGTTGCTCGAGGCCAAGAAACGCCGTGAGCGCGAGGGACCGAACTACCCGGTGCAGCAGCCGCACGGCGCGCCGCACCGCGATGAACCCACGCATGCGGAGAAGACCTCGCAAACCAGTCCGGAATCGACTTACCTGCACGACGTACCGCACGACCGCGGCACGACCTGATCGAGGCTTTCGCGAGCGTAACGTGCTGCTTCGCGTTTATCAGCAGCCGTTTGCTTCTGCAGCCCGGCCTTGTGCCGGGCTGTTTTTTGCGCGGGACCTTTGGCACAACCTCGCTTCAACCCAGGACTGTACACTCGCCGGGTCCGACCGCGCCGAACGAGGGAGCCATGAAGAGCTTGCGCAAACCGTTTCTCTGCCTGCTGCTGGTCATCGCACCCATTGGCGCACTGGCCGCGGCACAAGCCGCCCCGGACAAGGCCGGTGCCGGCGACGTTGCCTTCATGCAACTGGCGGACAGTTATTTCGACCAGTTCTATTTTCCGACCAACCCCTCCACAGCCACGGCGGATGGCATCCACACCTACGACGGCAAACTCGAGAACTACTCGCGCGCAGGTATCGATGAAGAGGTGAAGGCGCTGAAGGACTGGGAGTCGAAACTCTCGGCGGTGAATCCCGAAGGCCTGAGTGATTACATCCGCGGCGATCGGGACCTGGTACTCAACAACATCCGCAGCACGCTGCTGACACTGGAAACAATCCGTCCCTGGGAAAAGAATCCGGACATGTATTCCAGCGGCATCACTTCGAGCGCGTTCACGCTGATGGAACGCAAGTTCGCGCCGCCGGAAACGAGGCTGCGCGACCTGGTCTCGCGCGAGAAGCAGATGCCCGCCGCGTTGCAAGCCGCGCGCGTCAATCTGAAAAATCCGCCGAAGATCTACGCGCAGATCGCGCTGGAACAGTTGCCGGGACTGATCGATTTCTTCCAGCACGACGTACCGTCGACGTTCTCGGAGGTCAGCAACGCCGCGTTGAAGAAGGAATTCGCGGCCAGCAACGACGGGGTGATCAAGGCGTTGGGCGACTACCAGACCTGGCTCAAGAACCAGGTGCTGCCGGAATCGCACGGAGATTTCCGTATCGGTGCCGATGCGTTCCGCAAGAAGCTGCAGTACGACGAGATGGTCGATCTGCCACTGGACGAGCTGGTTGCGATCGACATGGCGAACATGAAGGCGAACCAGGCCGAATTCGCGAAGGTCGCGAAGGAACTGGATCCGAAAAAGACGCCCCAGCAAGTGCTGGCCGAACTCGCCGCCGATCATCCGCAACCCGACAAATTGCTCGATACCTTCCGCTCGACGTTCGACACGCTTATCGGCTTCATCAACAATCACCACATCATCACGATTCCCTCGACCGTGCGGCCGACGCTGGAGGAAACCCCGCCTTTCATGCGTGCGATCACCTTCGCCTCGATGGACACGCCCGGGCCTTATGAGGACAAGGCGACCACCGCGTATTTCAATGTCACGCTGCCGGAAAAGGGCTGGACGAAGCAGCACATCGACGAATTCATGGCGCAGTTCAGCTATCCGGTGATCAGCAGCGTGGCCACCCACGAAGCCTATCCCGGCCACTACATCCAGTTTCTCTGGATGCACAAGGTGCACGACCGCGTGCGCAAGCTGCTGGGTTCGGCCAGCAACGCAGAAGGCTGGGCGCACTACTGCGAGCAGATGATGCTGGACGAAGGTCTGGCGCAGTACGAGTTTCCGAAGGATCGGCGTCAGCAATTGTTGTTGAAGCTCGGCCAGTTGCAGGATGCGCTGTTGCGCAACGCGCGCTTCATCGTCGGCATCAAGCTGCACACCGGCCAGATGACGATGGATCAGGCGAAGGACTTCTTCGTCAAGGAAGGTTATCAATCACCCGCGGTGGGCGAGGTGGAAACCAAGCGCGGCACGTCCGACCCGACGTATCTGTACTACACACTGGGCAAGCTGGAAATCCTGAAGCTGCGCGCCGACATGCAGAAGAAGGAAGGCGCGAAGTTCAACCTGCAGCAATTCCATGACGACTTCATGCAGCACGGATTCGCGCCGATCGAGATCGTGCGGCGCGAGATGCTGCACGATAACTCGCCGGTGCTTTGACTCTCAGTCGGGCGCGATCGCGGGCAGCGGCGCAGCCTTGCGCCGCTTGCTCCAGAAATATAGCGGCGCGCCCGCGAACAACAGCACCGCGCCCCACGCCAGCGCTTCGGTGCCCGTGCTGATCAAACACCACGCGCTGAAGATCGCGGCCGCGAGCGCGATGACGACTTGCCCCGATGCGCGCCATTGCGAGCGTGACGGCTGATGCAGCCGCAGGGCAGCAACGCTGCAAATCAGATAGGGCAACACAACGGTCGCGGTGGAGAGCAGCAGCGCGAAGGTGAACAGCGCCACCAGTTGCCTCTGGTAATTCGCAAGTACCAGCGCGCTCGCCAGCACGCTGCTGATCAACAAGCCGGACACCGGTGTGCCGCGTGCATCGCATCGTGCCAGTATCCGCGGAAACAGCCCGTCTTCCGCCGCTGCCATGCCGACCTGGCTCACCACCAATACCCAGCCGTTGAGCGCGCCGAAGCAGGAGATCGCGGCGATCGCCGCCAGCGCAACGCCCGCGACTGGACCCCACAGATGCGCCGCGGCATCAGCGAACGGCGCGTGCGATGTGACCAATTGCGATTGCGGCAACAGTCCGACCACGGTCATGCAGGCGATCACCGTGGCGACACCGGCGAGCGCGGTGCCGAGCAGGGTCGCAATCGGAATCGTGCGATGCGGGTTGCGCACATCGCACGCGGCGACGCACACGCTCTCCATTCCCAGCAGCGCCCAGAAAGTCAGAGCGATCGTGGTGGTGGTCACACCAAGCAGGGGCTGGCTGCTGCGATTGAAAGGCTGCCACGCATGCTGATCGAACGAGGTCAAGCCGACTGCGATAATCAGCAGCAACGGCAGGAATTTCAGGATCGTGGTAACCAACTGCATTGCACCCGCGCTGCGTGTGCCGCGCAGATTGGTGAAAGTGCAGACCCATATCGCCACCACGGCGATTACCGCGTCGCGCAATGGGCTCGCGGTACTCGCGGGCAGCAGCGAACCGAAATAGCCGGCGAAGGCGACCGCGATTGCGGCATTGCCGCACCAGGTCGACACCCAATAGCTCCAGGCCGTGCCGAAACCGACCGCGTCGCCGAACGCGGCGCGCGCATAGGCGTAGGGACCGCCGCGCATCGGTCGTTCGAGGCCAAGCCGGGCGAACACCAATGCCAGCAGCAGCGCGCCGGCCAATGAAACGCCCCAGCCCAGCAGCGCCGCTCCTCCGTACGGTGCCAGCGTCGAAGGCAGCAGGAACAAGCCCGAGCCGATCATGTTGCCCATGACCAGCGCGGTGGCCATCCACATGCCGAGCCCCGGCTTGGCGGCCGGTGATGTCGATGCGGAAATCGGTTCAGCCGGAAGCGAGCTCATGGCGGTACGCCTCGCGCAGCAATTCGTGGAAGTGATGCACGCCGTTTTCCCGCAACGGGTTCAATCGTCCTGCTTCGTACGATCCAGAAGCGAGCCGCCGTTGCACGTGCTCGCACATCTCCACGTCCTCGCGCTGCACCAGGTCGCTGAAGGCGCGATCCCGGGCGACGCGATCCTGCGCGTGTTCCGGAAACGCCACAAGTGCCGCTTCAGGGTAAAAATAGTCGAACACCACGCGGCAGCGATCCGGCGCCAGCGGCAGCACGCGGTTGGTCTGCAAGCGGCCGGGCATCACGTTCAACATCGTGTTGGGCCAGATGAACCAGTACAGCGCCACGCCATTGCCGTACAACGCGTCGCCGCTCTCCAGCGGGCTGTGCTGCAACGAATGCCAGCGCGAGGTTTCCACCACGTAGCTGCGGTAATCCAGCATCCGGTTCAATTCCGGGTGGATGTGCGGCACGTGATAGCCCTCGAGATAGTTGTCGATGTAGGTCTTCCAGTTGCATTCGATGTCGTAGCTTTCGCGGGCATGGAAGACATAGTCGTCGATCGCGTGCGCGCCGAGCCGCGCGTCGATGCCGTCCAGCAATTCGTGCAGCGCCGGCGCGTCGTCACTCAACGATGCGAAAACCAGATTGCGCCAGACCGCCACGTGCGCGCGCGGCAAGCGAACCGCGGCAACATCGAAATCCTCCGCCGTCTGCATCTCCGGCGCGCTCAGCAGTTGCCCGTCCAGGGCATAGGTCCAGCCGTGATAGTGACAGCGCAGGCGTTTGGCGCCGCGCCCATCGCACAGCGCCAGCGGACCCGCGCGATGGCGGCAGACATTGTGCAGGGCATGCAGTTCGCCATCCGCGCCGCGCACCAGCAGCATCGGCACAGAGGCGATCTCGCCAACCACATGGTCGCCTGGTTGTTCGAGTTGCGATGCATGCGCCAGCAACTGCCAGCTGCGCGCAAACACCGCCCGGCGATCGAGTGCCGCACTCTCGGCACCGGTGTAGAAGCGTGCGGGCAGGGCGCTCGCATGGGCAAGCGTCTGCGGGTTCAGCGTGGAACCAGTGGCGGGTGCGTCCATCGCGTCTTCCGGAACCGATGCAGGCGCAGTATGGTGCGCGATCAGTCGCAATGGAAATATGCTCCGGGCGGGGCCGTCACATCCGCTGAACGAGCCGCTTGTTCCAATCTGCCGCGCTTCGGGCGCTAGCAAACGCAAAGACGGCGACCTGTACGGGGCGGGTCGCTCAATCGAGCCGAAAGATGATCGCATCGCCTTCCGCCGCCGCTGCGCAACCGCAATGCAGGAACTCCCTCGCGCAACGTTACCAGCGCGTGCGCGACATCACCCTCGCCTGGTGCTCCGGCCTGCACGCGGAAGATACCGTAGTGCAATCGATGCCCGACGCCAGTCCGGTCAAATGGCACCTGGCGCACACCACCTGGTTCTTCGAGCAGTTCCTGCTGGATCGTCAGGGCGGATATGAACCGCTGCATCCGCGCTGGATGTATCTCTTCAATTCCTATTATCAGTCGATCGGCCCGATGCACGCGCGGCCGCAACGCGGCCTGCTGTCGCGCCCGACACTGGAAGAGGTGATCGAGTATCGCCGGGGGATCGATGAGCGTGTGCGCGACTTGCTGGATCGCAATGCCGAAGATCGCGAATTGAAATCGTTGCTTGAACTCGGACTCAACCACGAACAGCAGCATCAGGAATTGCTGTTGACCGACATCAAGCACCTGTTCTCGTTGAATCCGTTGCGACCCGTGTTTCGGGAACGCATGGCGACCCCGCGCGCGGGCAGCGACGTTGAGATCCGACTCTTGCGCGGTCGCGAAGGCATCGTGCAAATCGGCCACGATGGCGAGGGGTTTGCCTTCGACAACGAGCTCCCTCGTCATCGCGTGCTGCTGCACGCACACGCGATCGCCAACCGCTGCGTGACCAACGCAGAATACCGCGACTTCATCGGCGATGGCGGTTATCGCACGCCGACGCTCTGGTTGTCCGAAGGCTGGGAGTTGGTGCAGCGCGAGCGTTGGCGACGGCCGCTGTACTGGGATGACGACCTGCAAAGCGAGTTCACGCTCGCGGGCGAACAGCCGATCGATCCACACGCGCCGGTGTGCCACGTCAGTTTCTACGAGGCCGACGCGTTCGCCCGCTGGGCTGGTGCGCGCCTGCCGCTGGAAAGCGAATGGGAAGCGCTGGCGCAGGAACAGCCCATCGAGGGCACTTTCGCCGACGACGGCGTGCTGCATCCGCTGCCCGCGCGGGGCGATCACGACATCCCGTTGCAATTGTTCGGCGATGTGTGGGAATGGACGTCCAGTCCTTACGTCGGCTATCCCGGGTACCAACCCGCATCCGGTGCGCTGGGCGAATACAACGGCAAGTTCATGTCGGGGCAATGGGTGCTGCGCGGAGGTTCCTGCGCGACGCCGGCCGGACACGTGCGCGCCAGCTACCGCAATTTCTTTTATCCGCATGCGCGCTGGCAGTTCAGCGGCATCCGACTGGGAAAAGACGGATGAACGCGCTGGTCCAGGGCGCGCTGACCCGGCGCGATCGGCAAACGAACCCTGCCGAAATGCGCGCGGACGTATTGCGCGGCCTGGGCGCAAAACCCAAACGGCTGTCGTCCAAATACTTCTACGACGCACGCGGCTCGGAATTGTTCGAGCGCATCTGCGAGCAGCCCGAGTACACGTTGACGCGAGACGAACTGGAGATCATGCGCGAGCACGCGGCGGAAATCGCCGACGCTCTCGGTCCGGATGCGCTGCTGCTGGAATACGGCAGCGGCTCCGGCCTCAAGACACGGCTGCTGCTGCGGCAGCTGCGCACGCCTGTCGCCTATGTGCCGGTCGAAATCGCGCGCGAGGCGTTGTCGTACAGCGTGGCGAAGCTCGCGGCAGAATTTCCGCGGGTCGAAATGCTGCCGGTATGCGCGGATTTCACGCGCACCATCGAACTGCCGCGCCCGCGCCGCGCTGCGCGGCGCACGGTGGTGTACTTCCCCGGTTCCACGCTGGGGAATTTCGAAACATCCGAAGCCCTCCGCCTGTTGCGGCAGATGCGCGTCGAAATGGGCGCGAGCGGCGCGGCCCTGGTGGGCATCGATTTGAAAAAGGACCGCGTCGAGCTGGAGGCGGCCTACAACGACGCGGCAGGCGTAACCGCGGAGTTCACGCTGAACATGCTTGCGCGTTTCAACCGCGAGCTGGGCGCCGACTTCGATCTCGCCGCCTTTAGCCATCGCGCGCGCTGGAACGCGCTGGCCGGGCGCATCGAAACGCACCTGGTCAGCGCGCGCGCGCAGCAGGTTCGCGTGGATGGGCAGGTGTTTCGCTTCGACAGTGGCGAGGCCATGCTGGTCGAATACAGCTGCAAGTACGCGCCGGAGGAATTCGCGGCGCTCGTGGAACGCGCGGGCTTGCGCGTGGCCCGGACCTGGGAGGATGCGCTGCGTCGATTCAGCGTCCAGTTGCTGGAGCCGGTGGAGGGCTGACCCGGGATCTGTCAAACCAGTCGTTACCAAGCGCAACGGCCTCGAAACGGCGATGCACGCTGTGACGCATTCCGCTGGGCGGGCGCGCATGCCCGCGTACAATGCGCGACCCCTTGCCACCCGAATCGCGAATGCCCGCAGCAGACTACGAGCTCATATTTCAGGATCGCGGAGATTACCTGCGCGTGGTGATAACCGGCGCGCGCGATTCACTGGAAATCAGTCTCGCCTACTGGAACGAGATCGCGGCGGAATGCGAACGCCGCGGCACGCGTGCATTGCTGGTGCTGGATGAATTGCCGGGCGAGCCGATCCCGCCGCAGGATCAGGAGCAGGTGATCCAGGCCTTGCGCGAAAGTTACATGCAGCAGGTGCGCGTGGCCTACTGCGAAGTGAACGCGGTCTATTTGCCGCAGGCCGAATACGGCGAATTGGTCGCACGCGAAGCCGGCTACACCGTGCGCGTGTTCGGCGGCGAGCGCGAAGCCGAGCTGTGGCTGCGTTACGGCATGAGCTGACGCGTCCGTATGCATTCCGGCACCCCCGCGTGAGGCATTTTTTGGCTACCCTCGCGCGACTGTCCGATTGGGTGGCAACAATGCGCAGGGAATTGGTCGGGTTCGTGATGGCCCTGTTGGTGTGCGGCGCGGCTTCGGCGCAGGTCGACAACACTTACGCGCGCGATCCGCAGCAGCCGGTCGATCAGGCTTACACGGCCAAGATCGCCAAGTACACCACGCAGCCGGATTTCAATTCTCCGCTGACGGACTATCTGCCGGCCTCATCCACCGTGCCCACGCCCGAGAAGGTGCTGGGCGACATCGCCGGCGCGCCGAACATGCTGCCGTATGCCGAAGATGTCTATCGCTACTTCCGGATGCTGGGTGAAACTTCCCCGCGCGTGAAAGTGTTTTCGATCGGCAAGACCGAGGAAGGCCGCGAGATGATCGCGGTGGCGATCGCCGATGAATCGCTGATGTCGCAACTGGATGCCAACAAGGCACGGCTGGCGCAACTGGCCGATCCGCGCACGCTGGACATGGACGACACAAAAGCCGCTGCGCTGATCAAACAGACCACGCCGGTTTACTACATCACCGGCACCATCCATTCGACCGAAACCGGTGCGCCCACCGCACTGATGGAACTGGCCTATCGGCTGGCGGTCGACGATGCACCTTACATCCAGACCATCCGGAAACACGTCATCACGTTGATCACGCCGGTGGTGGAGGTGGATGGCCGCGACCGCATGGTCGACTTGTACAAATGGCACCGCGCACACCCGAATGAGCAGTATCCGCACCTGATCTACTGGGGTCACTACGTCGCGCACGACAACAACCGCGACGCGATGGGCGTGACGCTGGACCTCACCAGAAACGTGCTGAATACCTACGTCGACTGGCACGCGCAGGTGCTGCACGACCTGCACGAGTCGGTGCCGTTCCTGTACGACAACACCGTGGGCGACGGGCCCTACAACGCCTGGATCGATCCGATCCTCACCAGCGAATGGCAGCAGATCGGCTGGAACAACGTCGAGCAACTGACCAAACTTGGGCTGCCGGGCGTGTTCACCCACGGCGATTTCGACACCTGGAGCCCGGGCTACCTGATGTTCATCGCGGCAATGCACAACGGCATCAGCCGCCTGTACGAAA
>DASXWZ010000122.1:0-2720 GCA_036503375.1 Rhodanobacteraceae bacterium
AGGGAAATGCCGCTTGAAGTCCTCGGCTACTCTGGCAGGTGCGTATTCCATCACAGCTCGCTCAGTTACCTCGCCCCCAAATGCGTTAGCAACCCGCAGCAGCAAGGCAGAGTTGAGGCGCTGCGCTAAAATTCGCAATAGATCACTTTCACCTGCTACTGCCGACTGTCGATAGTGATCAGCCAATTTTTCCAGTTCGATATCGGACAGGCGCGATACGATTGCATTGGCGTCGCCTTGCGTGAAGTTCATCTCTTGAATAGCTGCAAATTTCTGCTGAACCTCCTCAGGAGTACTCCCCAAGATCGCCCTAGCCTGCCCATAGGCGGGCGTAATTAAAGCTCCTGCCGGGAATGCATTTCCCCCGGGCCCATTGTGATTACCTCGACAACTGTTTCCCAAGATAACTGAACCCGGCCATCGATCTGGTTCATATACATGAGAGCTTGCTCGGGCTTGCTGCGGACCGGACGCTAGCGATAACGCGATAGCTAACCCTACAATCAATCCCTTGTTCACGTTCATGTCAATGCCTCCCGTTCGATGGCCACGCATTTACGAGCGTGGGAACGCTAAGCGTTCTCGCCAATCATCGAGAGGCTTTACACAAAAGTCTGTAAGAACAATAACCCTCTCACGGTAGGAAAATATCCACAGCCCTTGTAGGGAAATGACATTCGGACCCAGAATCTAAGCTTGACGCTGAAACCTACTGCACGCCCGCCGCAGCGAGCGTCGTTGGATGCAGCGCTTTCATGTAGCGCTCGCGCAGCAGGGCTACGCGTTTGACGTACACCTGCGTCTCGTCGAACGGCGGCACACCGTTGTATTTGCGCACGGCGCCTTCGCCGGCGTTGTAGGCCGCGGCGGCGAGGCTGACGTTGCCGCCGAAATCGCGCAGCAATTGCGCCAGATACTGCGCACCGCCGCGAATGTTCTGGCCGATGTCGAAGGCATTCGTGACGCCGAGGTCGTTGGCCGTGCCGGGCATCAATTGCATCAACCCCTGCGCGCCCTTGTACGACAGCGCGCGCGGATTGAACGCGGATTCGGCATGGATCACCGCGCGCAGCAACGCCTCGCTGATGCCGTTGTGCGCGGCGGCGGCGCGTATCTCGTCGTCGTAGTCGTTCAAATGCAGCGCAACGGTGTTGAAGTTCACGCGCGAGTGCACGTTGCAGGCGTAGCAGGTGATGATGTAGGTGAACAGCATCTTCGCGTTGCTGCCCTGTGCGCGCGAGGCGATATTGGTGTATTCCACGCTGCCGTCGGCGCGCGCGATCTTGTACACGGCACCGCGTTTCGGCGGTTCGGGCTTGACCGTCGGGGGTCCCGGCGTGAATGCGGTCGGCGTGGCGTTCATCACTGTTTTCGATTCCGGCGGTGGAATGGTCGCGCCGCGCGGCGGCGGCGATGCGGGAGAACCGGATGTCGTTGGCTTTTCGGGTTTAAGCGCACGCGGTAGCAGGTCGACGGCGATCTTCTCCATCAGCTCCATTGGCCAGGGCTTTTCGACATCCACCAGGCCCGGAACCGGTGGCGGCGGCAAGGCCTGCAACACGGGCGCACTGGTTTCCGGCAGCGGCTTGATGGTGATCACCGCCGGATTGGCTTTCACTTCTTTCGGGGGCGGGGAAGGCGTCGTGCTGTCCGGCGGCGCGTAGGCGGCCGGAACGAATTCGTGGATCGGGGTGGCGTCCGCCGTTGCGATCGGGACCGCGGGGATCGGAGCCGCGCGCGACGCATGGTGTGCCGGCCGCGGCGCCTCCAGGCCGCTGATCAACTTGCAGTTGCGGTAGCCTGCGGTGTGATCGGCGACCACCATTTCGCCCTGGCTGCCATCGCAGCGATACAGCGCGGCATGCGCGGGCCAGGCGCAACCGGCGCCGATCAGCAGGGCGAGCGCGCCGAGCATCCGCCGCGCCCGCGGCGAATCCGGCATGGGAACGGAATGCGCGCGACGGCCGCCCGTTTCCCCAGCGTCTGTGGCGGTGTGCATGGCGGGCGAAGTGTGCTCCTGTGATGCGGCTCTGCCAAGCGGCCGGATTCACGTTTCGGGCCAGTCCTCTCGGCGTGCAGTTAAAATGTCTATTCGCCGGTTCCACTGAACGCCATGTCCGCCCGCCCCGACACCAAACCCGCAGCCCGAAAGGCCGATTCCAAAAAGCCTGCTTCTGGAAAGGTCTTCATCAAGACCCACGGCTGCCAGATGAACGAGTACGACAGCGCGCGCATGGCGGACGTGCTGGCCGACGTGCACGGGCTGGAACTGACGGCGGACGAGACACAAGCCGACGTGATCCTGGTCAACACCTGCTCGATCCGCGAGAAGGCGCAGGAGAAAGTGTTCTCGCAGCTCGGCCGCTGGAAGGAATTGAAACAGGCGAACCCGCAGGTGCTGATCGGCGTCGGCGGCTGCGTGGCCTCGCAGGAAGGCGAGGCGATCGTCAAGCGCGCGCCGTATGTCGATCTGGTGTTCCGCCCCCAGACGCTGCACCGATTGCCGCAACTGATCGACGCGCGCCGCGCGACGGGCGCGCCGCAGGTGGACATCTCGTTTCCCGAAATCGAGAAATTCGATTCGCTGCCGGAGCCGCGTGCGGAAGGCCCGAGCGCGTTCGTCTCGATCATGGAAGGCTGCTCGAAGTACTGCACGTTCTGCGTCGTGCCGTACACGCGCGGCGAGGAAATCAGCCGGCCGTTCGACGACGTCGTCGCCG
>DASXWZ010000123.1:0-5696 GCA_036503375.1 Rhodanobacteraceae bacterium
CCAGCGCATCGCACAGGATCAGGCGGCCTTCGGCGTCGGTGTTGTCCACTTCCACGGTGATGCCGGCGCGGGTGCGGATCACGTCGCCCGGGCGCATCGCATCGCCCGCGACCGCGTTGTCGACCGTCGGAATCACCAGCAGCAATTGCACGGGCAGGTTCGAAGCCATCACCCGCTGCGCCAGCGCGAGCGCGTGCGCCGCTCCGCCCATGTCCTTCTTCATCCAGCGCATGCCGTCGGAGGTCTTGATGTCCAGCCCGCCGGAATCGAAAGTCACGCCCTTGCCGATGATCGCCAGCAGCGGATCGGATGACTTGCCCCAGCGCAGCCGCGCCACCCGTGGCGCCTGCGAGCTGGCGCGACCGACCGCGTGCACGGTGGGGAATTCGCGCTTCAAGGTTTCGCCCTCGAACACCTTGCATTCCGCGCCATGTCCGCGCGCCACATCGCGCACGGCCTCGCACAATTGCAGCGGTCCCAGATCCTGGCTGGGCGTATTGATCAGGTCGCGTACCTGGGTGATCGCATCCAGCAGCGGCGCGACTTCATTCAATACAGCGCGTGGCAGCAGCAGCCGCGCGGGCTCCTTTTGCGGGGCGACATAGCGCGTGTAGCGGTACGCGCCCAGCGCCCAGCCCAGCGCGGCGTCGCGGATGCCGATCAGGCCATCGCCGAGGCCGCCGTCATCCAATACGTAGTCATCATGCGGCAGCAGCAAAGGCAATGCGCCGAGAGCGAACGGCGGCGACGAAACATCCACGCCGGCCAGCACGCGCGCCAATTCACCGCGCGCATCCGGAATCAGGCAGAGCTGGCCGGCACCGGCATCGAAGCCGCAGTTTTGCGCCCAACGCCGTTCACGCGCGGAAAGTTTGCCCTGCCGCGTGCGCCAGCGCGCGCGATCCAATGGCTCCAGCCGCACTCCACGGCGGCCGCGCGTCAACTCTCCGAGCGCGCGCCTCACGCGCGCCATCCACGCGCTGTCGAACGGCGCGTCATTGCGCGCTGGACAACTTCAATACCTGGCCGATGCGCAGGTTGTCGCCCTTCAGGTCGTTCCACTTGCGCAGGTCGGACACGCTGATCGAATTCCTGCGCGCGATCGAGGAGAGCGTGTCGCCCTTGCTGACCGTGTAACTGCCGCCCGCGCTCGCGGACGCGGGTGGCGGCGTCACCGGCGTGACCGTGCCGTTGGCGGAAATCATCACCGGGTTGGACGGCGCGGTCGCCTCGGCCTTGTTGGACGGGGCATTGCCGCTTGCGGCAGCGGCGACCACACTCGCGGTCGATGCGGTGGCGGGCGCCGAGGCCAGCACGTCCCCGGTCGGCTTGCCGGTACTTGCGGCCGCAGGAGGCGTGGCAGCGACAGGCTGCGTCGGCGTGGACTTGTGCGCATCGGCCTTCTGCTGCGCCTGCGCGCGCGCCTGGGTCATGCGCAGGTAAGCCTGCGCGGTGCGTTCGGAAGTCGGCGCCACCGACACGTCGTGCGAATAGGTCGCGCCCGGCGCGCTCACCGGAGTCGGAGTCTCCGCGACGGCGGTTGGCGGCGTCAGACCCTCGCTCACCATCCTGGCGGTGACTGCCGCGACTTGCTGGTCCGTCGTCTGCGCCGTCAGCGTCGTCGCATCGGCGTATGGCAGCAGGTCATGCTTGCGCATGAGCTTCTTGGCTTCGTCGGTGTTGAGGAAGTCCATGAACTTCGCGATATCCGTCGCGTGCGGACTGCTGGCGCTGGAAGCCAGATAGATCGTGGTATACAGCGGATAGCTGCCGTCGGCGACGGTGGCGGGAGTCGGCATCACGCCTTCGACCGGGATGATCTTCACTTCCTTGTTGTCGTGCACGCCGGACAACGTCGACAGCCCCAGCGCCTTGGGATCGAGGGCCACACCCTGCTCGAGGGCGCCGACGTTGATGTACCAGCGCGGCGCGGCCACGCCCGCATCGCCATGGCCATACAGCAGGCGGCGCAGGCTGTATTCGGTGCCGTCCAGCGGACTCGCCACCGAATAGAGATCGATCGGTTCGTCCTTGCCGCCGAGTTGCTGCCAGTTGGTGATGTCGCCGTAGTAGACATCGTGCAACTGCTTCAGCGTGATGTTGCTGACCGGATTGTCGCGGGAAGTGATGAGCACCAGTGCATCCCACGCCACCGGCGTGAAGGTCAGCCCTGCTTCTTGCGCGCGGCCGGGAAAACCCGGACGCGCACTGGCGGCGATGTCGGCGCTGCCGTTGAGCGTGGCGTCGATTCCGGAAATCGTGTTGAACGGCTGCACATCGATGCGGCCGCGACCGGCATCTTCGTAGGCTTCCGCGATCTCGTTGACCAGCGAACGCGAGGTCGCGAGATCGCCGCGGACCACCAGCGCCGGACCACTGGGTTTCTTGTGCGACGACTTGTGATGCCTGGAATGTTTGGTGGCGGCGGAAGCATCGAGAGCGATGCCGGCGCAGCACAGCAGCAGGACGGCGAAAAGCGGATGCAGCAAACGCGAAAGCATGAGTACGGATTCCGTGGGATCGATGCGGCCTCTTGGCCGCGACGCGATTATGGGTGAAGGCGGGGCGGTGTGTGTGAATGCAAAGCGGGAGACGGGAAACGAGAGACGGAGGAAGCGAAGCATGCTTCGTTGAGTTCTCATCCCTCTTCCCGTTTCTCGTTTCCCCCGGCTCTATTCGATCGTCACCTGCCCCAGTTGTCCGCCGCGCACGACGTTCAGCACCAACTGGCGCGGATGTGCGGCGAGCGCCTTGCGCAGCGCCGAAAGGTTCGGCGTGGCGCGGTTGTTGACGCCGATCACGATGTCGCCTGCCGCGAGTCCTTGTTGCGCGGCGCGACTGTCGTTCTGCACGTCGCTGACGCCGACGCCATTGATGCCCTGCGCGCGCACGTCGCCGGGCAGTTCGACGAAGGAAGCGCCGGACAGCCGCGGGTCGAGCGTATCACCCGTCAGCGTGTTGGCATCTGCCGCCAGCTTGGCGCTCACCTGCACGTGCTTGCCGTCGCGCAGCACGTCCAGGCTCAGGGTGCTACCCAGCGGTTTCAGGCCCTGCACGTTGCGCAGGTCCTGCGCGTCGTCGATCGACTTGCCGTCCGCGCCGACGACCAGGTCGCCCGGATGCAGTCCCGCGCGCGCGGCCGGCGAGTTGGGCGTCACTTCGGTGATCAGCGCGCCCTTGTCGCTCTTGATGCCGAGCGCGGTGGCGATCTGCGGCGAGAGATCCTGCGATTCCACGCCGAGGCTGCCGCGCGCGACGTGGCCGGTCTTGACCAGTTGCTGCATCACCGACACGGCGAGGTCGGAGGGAATCGCGAAACCCAGCCCCGCGCTGGCGCCCGACGGCGAATAGATCATCGAGTTGATGCCGACCAGCTCGCCGTTGAGGTTCACCAGCGCGCCGCCGGAGTTGCCTGGGTTGATCGAAGCGTCGGTCTGGATGTAGTTCTGATAACCGTTGGTGCGCAGTCCCTGGCGCTGCAAACCTGAAATGATCCCCGAGGTCGCCGACTGTCCGAGGCCGAACGGATCGCCGATCGCCACCACGAAATCGCCCACCCGCAGTTTCCTCGAATCGGCCAGCGGCAGCGCGGTGAGGTTCTGCGCCGGGATCTGGATCACCGCGATGTCGGTGGCGGGATCGTTGCCGATCAGTTTGGCCTTGAAGTTGCGCCCGTCGGTCAGGGTGACCTTGATGTCGTCGGCGCCCGCGACGACATGATTGTTGGTCAGGATGTAGCCCTTGCCTGCATCCACGATCACGCCCGAACCCAGCGATTGCTCGACCTGTTCGCGCGAGGGCAGGTTCGGGATGCCGAAGAACTGGCGCATGATCGGATCGGAGAAGAACGGATCCACCACGCGCCGGTGCGTGGTGGAGGAAATATTGACCACCGCTGGCGAGACCTTGCTGAGCATCGGTGCAAGCGACGGTACCGGTTGACCGTTTACCGCCGGCGGCAGCGTGCCCGCATTGCCGCAACCGGCCAGCAGCAGCAGCGACAGCATCCCGGCCAGGAGAAAATGATCGCGCAAAGTTTTGGACATGCCCGCCCTCGATTGTTCGTGTGATCGTCCATGATCACAAAAGATCAAAAAGCAGTCATCCATGACTGCACTTCTCGAAAACAGCATTACCGACCGCGCCGCGCCCGGAAAGTTGATCCGCCGGCAACGGGGCCGCGCCGATGCCATCTTGTACACCGCGCGGCGGTGCGGTGGCTGGCTGCCAGCTTTACACGGGCGATCGGGGAGCGTAGGGTTGACTCCCGGCCGTCATCACAACATCTTGTGTTCGCAATGCGCCGGACAACCCAAGGCTTGGGCCGGCACGCCGCAGGACGATCGTGATTCACGGCTCTCAAAACGATACGCAAAAGCGAGGGGAGAAGACAAGAATGAGCACGCTGCGCGCGGAAAACGCGGTGCGGCCGGCGGCGGAAATTCCGCTGCAGCCGGCGTCGTTCGACATCTGGGACAAGAAGTACCGGCTGAAGACCAAGCAGGGCGTGCCGGTGGACCAGGACGTGGACGACACGTACCAGCGTGTGGCGCGCGCATTGAGCGAAGTCGAGCCGGCACCGCAGTTGCGGGAGCAGTGGTACGAACGTTTCCTGTGGGCGCTGCGCCGCGGCGCGATTCCCGCCGGCCGCATCACCTCCAACGCCGGCGCGCGCGAACACAAGCCCAAGACTTCCACGATCAACTGCACGGTGTCGGGCACCATCCGCGATTCGATGGACGACATCCTGGAGAAAGTCCACGAGGCCGGCCTGACCTTGAAAGCCGGTTGCGGCATCGGCTACGAATTCTCGACGCTGCGCCCGCGCGGCGCGTACGTTTCGGGTGCCGGCGCTTACACCAGCGGGCCGCTGTCGTTCATGGATATCTACGACAAGATGTGTTTCACCGTGTCCTCGGCCGGCGGCCGTCGCGGCGCGCAGATGGGCACGTTCGACGTGGCGCATCCGGACGCGCGCGAATTCATCCGCGCCAAGCGCGAGGACGGGCGCCTGCGCCAGTTCAATCTCTCGCTGCTGGTCACCGACGATTTCATGCAGGCGGTGGAAGCCGACGGCGACTGGCCGCTGGTGTTCCCGATCCACGTCAAGGAAAAGGACGAGTTCGATTTCGATGAC
The DNA here is from genome assembly GCA_036503375.1 of Rhodanobacteraceae bacterium. GTDB lineage: Bacteria > Pseudomonadota > Gammaproteobacteria > Xanthomonadales > Rhodanobacteraceae > 66-474. The sequence goes on from DASXWZ010000123.1 coordinate 5,138, forward strand.
ACGGCGAAGGTGATCTGGCGCGAGTGGCCGGCGCACGAGAACTACGTCGTGCGCGACGACGGCTTGGTGGCCTGCAAGGTTTACGGGCACCTGAAAGCCCGGCACCTGTGGGACATGATCATGGTCTCGACGTACGATTACGCCGAGCCGGGCTTCATCCTGATCGACCGCGTCAACGAGATGAACAACAACTGGTGGTGCGAGAACATCCGCGCCACCAATCCCTGCGGCGAGCAGCCGCTGCCGCCCTACGGCTCGTGCCTGCTGGGTTCGGTGAACCTCACCACCTTCGTGCGCGATCCGTTCGGGCCCAAGGCGCGTTTCGACTGGGACGAATACCGCGAGGTCGTGCGCGTGTTCACGCGCATGCTCGACAACGTCGTCGAGATCAACGGCCTGCCGCTGGAACGTCAGCGCGGCGAGATCCTGCGCAAGCGCCGCCACGGCATGGGGTTCCTCGGGTTGGGCTCGACGCTGGCGATGCTGAAGATGCGCTTCGGGTCCGAAGAATCGGTGGCCTTCACCGAAGACGTAGCGCGCGAAATGGCACTGGCCGGCT
>DASXWZ010000124.1:0-3391 GCA_036503375.1 Rhodanobacteraceae bacterium
AGGCCGCATCATTCTTTTCATCGACGAGCTGCACACGATGGTGGGCGCCGGTAAGGCCGAAGGCGCGATGGATGCCGGCAACATGCTGAAGCCCGCGCTGGCGCGCGGCGAGCTGCACTGCATCGGCGCGACCACGCTGGACGAATACCGCAAGTACATCGAGAAGGATGCCGCGCTCGAGCGGCGCTTCCAGAAAGTCTTCGTCGGTGAGCCGAGCGTGGAAGACACCATCGCGATCCTGCGCGGACTCAAGGAAAAATACGCCGTGCACCACGGCGTGGAGATCACGGATCCCGCGATCGTCGCCGCGGCAACGCTTTCGAATCGCTACATCACCGATCGCCAGTTGCCCGACAAGGCCATCGACCTGATGGACGAGGCGGCCTCGCGCATCCGCATGGAAATCGATTCCAAGCCGGAAGAACTGGATCGCATGGAGCGCCGGCTGATCCAGTTGAAGATCCAGCGCGAGGCGTTGAAGAAGGAGAAGGACCCCGAATCGCAGAAGCGGCTCGCCGACCTGGAGACCGACATCGAAAAACTCGAACGCGAATTCTCCGACTTGAACGAGGTCTGGAAGTCGGAAAAGGCCGCGGTGTCGGGGACCACCAAGGTCAAGGAACAGATCGAGGCCGCGCGCCTGGAACTGGAAGCCGCGCAGCGCCGGCAGGACTACGCGAAGATGAGCGAAATCCAGTACGGCAAATTGCCGGAACTGGAAAAGCAGCTCGCCGCCGCGCAGGAAGCCGAGAAAACCGGCTTCAAACTGCTGCAGGACAAGGTGACGGCGGAGGAGATCGCGCAGGTCGTGTCGCGCTGGACCGGCATCCCGGTTTCGAAAATGCTGGAAGGCGAGCGCGAAAAACTGTTGGCGATGGAAGACGCGCTGCACAAGAACGTCATCGGCCAGGACGAAGCGGTGCGCGCCGTCGCCGATGCGATCCGCCGCGCGCGTGCGGGACTGTCGGATCCCAATCGCCCGTACGGTTCGTTCCTGTTCCTCGGGCCCACCGGCGTCGGCAAGACCGAATTGTGCAAGGCGCTCGCGGGTTTCCTGTTCGATACCACCGAGGCGATGGTGCGCATCGACATGAGCGAGTTCATGGAGAAGCATTCCGTCGCGCGGCTGATCGGCGCGCCGCCGGGGTACGTCGGTTACGAGGAAGGCGGTTATCTCACCGAGGCCGTGCGCCGTCGTCCGTATTCCGTGATCCTGCTGGATGAAGTCGAGAAGGCGCACCCGGACGTGTTCAACATTCTTCTTCAGGTGCTGGACGACGGACGCCTCACCGATGGCCAGGGCCGCACGGTGGATTTCCGCAACACCGTGATCGTGATGACCAGCAATCTCGGTTCGCACCAGATCCAGGAAATCGCGGCCAGCGGCATCGAGGAGGATTCACCTGAGGCCTACACGCAGATGAAGGCGGCCGTGATGGGTGTGGTGCAGGCGCATTTCCGCCCCGAGTTCATCAATCGCCTCGACGAGATCGTCGTATTCCATCCGCTCGACAAGGCGCAGATCCGCGAGATCGCGCGCCTGCAGACCCAGTATCTGGCGAAACGCTTGCATGAGCGCCAGATGGATCTGGAAATTTCCGACAGCGCGCTGGCGCTGCTGGGCAATACCGGGTTCGATCCGGTCTACGGCGCGCGCCCTCTGAAACGCGCCATCCAGACGCAACTGGAGAATCCGATGGCGCAAAAGATTCTGTCCGGCGAATTCGGAGCGGGCGACACCATCGTGGTGGACAACGAAGGCGGAAAGCTGGCGTTTCGCAAGACCTGAGGATGTCTCTGCGATAATTCACCGATGATCTCCTTCCGCAATTTCGCGCTGCGCCGCGGGCAGCGACTGCTGCTGTCCGACGTCGATCTCGGTTTGCACGCCGGTTGGCGCGTGGGTGTGGTCGGCCGCAACGGTTGCGGCAAGTCTTCGCTGTTTGCAGCATTGATGGGCGAGCTGGAAGCCGATCGCGGCGATCTGGAACTGTCCGGCAGGTTGCGCATCGCCAGCGTGGCGCAGGAAACGCCGTCGCTCCCCGATTCCGCGCTGGATTTCGTGCTGGGCGGCGATGTGCAGGTTGCTGCGGCGATGCGGGCCGAGAGCGAAGCACTGGCGCGCGAGGATTACGAAGCCGTCGCGCAGGCGCATCACCGTCTTGAAGAACTCAACGGTTACGACGCGCCTGCGCGCGCCGGCCGCCTGCTGCACGGGCTGGGTTTCCCGGCGGAGACGCATTCGCGCGCGGTGTCGGAATTCTCCGGCGGCTGGCGCGTGCGCCTGAATCTCGCGCGCGCGTTGATGATGCCCTCGGATTTGTTGTTGCTGGACGAGCCGACCAACCACCTCGATCTGGATGCGGTGCTGTGGCTGGAGCAATGGCTGCTGAAATACTCCGGCACCTTGCTGCTGATCTCGCACGATCGCGAATTCCTGGACGGCGTATCCACGCATATCCTGCACCTGCACGATGGCAGGGCGAGGTTGTACGCGGGCAACTACACGCGCTTCGAACACCAGCGCGCCGAGCATCTGCACCAGCAACAGATCGCATTCCAGAAGGAGCAGGCCGAACGCGCGCACTTGCAGGCGTTCATCGCGCGCTTCAAGGCCAAGGCCAGCAAGGCGACCCAGGCGCAGTCGCGCATGAAGCGGCTGGCGAAGCTCGCCGGCACCGAGGCGGTACGCGCCGAGCGCGCGCTGCACATCGATTTCCTGCCGCCGGCCAAACTGCCGCACGCCCTGATCCGGTTGAATCATGTGGATGCGGGATATGGCGTGATCCGCATCCTGCGCGACGTCGGTTTCGGCCTCGAAGCGGGCGACCGCGTCGGCCTGCTCGGCCCCAACGGTGCGGGCAAATCCACGCTGGTGAAGACGCTCGTCGGCGAATTGCCCCTGCTGGCCGGCGAGCGCAGCGCGCATCCGGATCTGGTGATCGGCTATTTCGCCCAGCATACGGTCGAATCGCTGCGCGCGGGGCAATCGCCCGTCGATCATCTGCGCGAACTTGCGCCGACCGAATCCACGCAATCGTTTCGCGATTTCCTCGGTCGCTGGAATTTTCCCGGCGACCGCGCGTTCGAGAACGTGGACGGGTTTTCCGGCGGCGAACGCGCGCGCCTCGCACTGGCATTGATCGCCTGGCGCAAACCCAACGTGCTGCTGCTGGACGAGCCGACCAACCACCTCGATCTCGACATGCGCGAGGCGCTGGCCGAAGCCCTGTCGGACTTTCCGGGTGCGATCGTGCTGGTATCGCATGATCGACACCTGATCGGTCTGGTCTGCGACACGTTCTGGCGCGTCGCTGCCGGCAGCGTGCAGAAGTTCAGCGGCGATCTGGACGAATACGCCGCCTGGCTGCGTTCGCGACCGGCGGAGGAC
>DASXWZ010000125.1:0-2721 GCA_036503375.1 Rhodanobacteraceae bacterium
GCGGATTCACGCATCTGTTCAATGCGATGACGCCGATGGGCAGCCGCGAACCCGGCGTGGTGGGCGCGGCGCTGGAAGATCCCGCGAGCTGGTGCGGCGTGATCGTGGACGGCTTGCACGTGCATCCCGCGACGCTGCGTACTGCGCTTGCCGCGAAACCCCGTGGCAGGATTTTTCTCGTGACCGACGCGATGCCGCCGGTGGGTGGCGCGAATCCGCGGTTCGAGCTCGGCGATCTCTCCATCGAATGCAGGGACGGCCGCTGCGCGGCAAGCGATGGAACGCTTGCGGGTTCCGCGCTGGACATGGCTGGTGCGGTCCGCAATACGGTGGTGATGGTCGGCGAATCCCTCGCCGACGCGGTGCGCATGGCATCGACCTGCCCGGCCGATTTTCTGGGGTTGGAAGACCACGGTCGCATCGCGCCGGGCTGCCGCGCGGATTTCGCCGTACTGGACGAAGGTCTCGGGGTGCGCGAAACCTGGATCGGCGGCGAGCGTTTCGCCCGATAAGAACCAGTCAGTGCTCGCGAGGCGCGCTTTGCACGCAATCCGGATCGTCATCGGCGCATCGGCGCGTTTCGATTTCCACGGTGGCGTGATCTATCGAAAACTTCTGGCGCAACGCCCGCTTGATCGCCAGCAATCCCGCCTGCGCGTCGGCGCCTTCGCGCAGACGCGCATGCAGCGTGGCCATGCGCGAACCCGAGGCGATCTGCCACACGTGCAGGTGGTGAACCTCGAGGATGTCGGCGTCGGCCTGCGCCACCGCGACGCGGATCTCCTCCGGCGCCAGATCATCGGGCACGCCTTCCATGAGGATGTGCGAAGAACGCCGCAGCAGCATCCACGCGCCCCGCAGGATCAGCAGCGACACCACCAGAGACAGCGCGGGATCCGCCCAGTTCCAGGCGAGATAGCGCACCAGCAGCGCCGCCGCGACGGTCGCAATGGAACCCAGCAGATCGCCGAAGACGTGCAGGCTGGCGCCGGCGATATTGATGTCATTGCGCTGGTGTCCGTGCAAGACGCGCAACACGATCGCGTTGACGACCAGACCCGCCAGCGCCACGCCCAGCATCACGCCGGAATGGATTTCGATGCCGCGCAGGCTCACGAGGCGCGCGATTGCCTCGTACGCGATCCAGGCCACCAGCAGCACCTGCACCAGCGCGTTGGTGAAACCGGCCAGCACCTCCAGTCGCGCGTAGCCGAAACTGCGGCGCGTATCGGCCGGTCGCGTCGCGAAATAAGCCGCCGCCAACGCCAGCAGCAGCGATGCCGCATCCACCAGCATGTGGCCGGCATCCGCCAGCAAGGCCAACGAACCGGAGATCACCCCGCCGGCCGCTTCGGCGACCAGCATCGCGCAGGTCAGCCCGAACGCGAACCCCAGGGCGACACCGCTGCGCGCGGCATGCGGATGTGCGTGGTCGTGCGCCATGCGTCGATGCTAGAGAAGCCGCGCGGCGTTACACAATTGCCCTGACCGGCCTTCGGTCATCTGTCCCCGCGCGCGACGAGAGACGATACTTCAGGCAACGTGCCCGCAGTTCGGCCCGTGCACGTGCCGATGCGACAGCACCAGGTTGACGACGTGCGCGCTGGCAACCAGGACGCCGCCGCTCACCACCAGCGCGGTGTGCAGCCATTCGCGCTGATCGATATTGACGGCGATGCCGGCCAGCAGCAACGCGATGCCGGGACCCAGCAGGAACAACGCGTGCAGTTTGCGGTGCCGACGCCAGGCGGTGACGATGGTCACCGACGCGAGCGCGGCCGCGCAGGCGACGAAGATGCGCTCGAAACGGTGATCGGCGAGAAATCCCAGCCCGATCAGCGGCAGCAATGCGATCACGAACGGCAGCAGCGCGCAATGCACCGCGCACAGAAACGACGCTGTCGCGCCCACGCGATCCGCCACGACGGCAAGCGGTGTGACGCGCCCATCCTGCAATCGCATGCTCGATTCCATGTCCGGGAAAGGCCGTTGGCGAGATATGAAACATTATAACATCAGTCTGGCACGCCTGGGCAACCTCGGCATCGCTTCGAGCGGACAGCGGAATTCGTGATCAGGCCGTGCGGCAATCCCTGCAGACGCCGTGCACTTCCAGCGTCTGGCCCCGGGCGCGAAAGCCGAGCGTACCGGCGCGCTTCTCGATCAGACCGGCCACCGCGCCGTCATCGCATAGTTCGGTGGCGCCTTCGCAGACGTCGCAGATCAGGAACGGCACCTGATGCGACTCGCCCGGGTGCTCGCAGAACACGAAGGCGTTGATCGACTCCAGCTTGTGGATGAAACCGTGCTCGAGCAGGAAATCCAGCGCGCGATAGACGGTCGGCGGCGCAGCCCCGGCGTGCGTGTCGCGGAGCGAATTCAGCAAGTCATACGCCTTGACCGGCTTGCGCGCGCGCGCGATCAGGTCGAGCACCTGGTGCCGCAAGGGAGTCAGCCTCAGGCCCCGCTCGTGGCTGGCGCGCTCGACTTCGCGCACCACGCCGGCAGCGTCGCGGTGATGGTGGTGCCGTTTGGCGTTCGCGGTGGCCACGTCCATATTCTAGCGCTTGCGGTGCAGCGGAAAATTCCGCACGGGTTCGGGCTTTTTTTGTTCGCCTGCGGGAAACGCCCACAGCGTGAACCAGCCGATTGGGCCGAGAACCAGTGCCAAGCCTATTCCCAGCCACACCCTTCTCCGCCACCAGCCCAGCGCCGCGCCCA
>DASXWZ010000126.1:0-3833 GCA_036503375.1 Rhodanobacteraceae bacterium
GCGCAACGGCCCGCTGTCGAACAGGACAGGATCGCCGGTGATCACGCCGTCTTCGTTGCCGCCGCCGTAGCGGCCGGTCGGCAGCTTCAACCCGGCGATCACGCCGAAATTGCGCGTCGGCAGGAAGCCCTGGTATCCGGCCAGCAGTTTGATGTCACCCAATCCCGAAACGCGCGTGCCGCTGATGTTCTGCGCCGAGACATACGACGGCTGAAACGGCGGCTCGAATTCTCCATACGTGGTGTGATCGCGGCGCACGAAGGGCGCCAGCAACGAAACGCTCCAGTCCGCGTTGGGATGCCAGGACACCGCCAGGTTGATGTAGCGATTGTAGGTGTCGCGTTCGATCTCGCTGGCGTCGGCCGAAGGATCGGCCGGACGATCGATCACCTCCTGCGGCGAGGCACTGCTGTCGCCATGGCGCAGTTCCTCCTGATCCAGCCATGCGTATTCCAGATTGATGCGCCAGCCTTCCTGCGCCGAATAGCCGGTAGCCGCATCGGTGCTGAGTGTGCAGCCGCAGGTGGCGCAGGCGTGTGCCATCGGGGCCACAAAAATCGCGACTAACGACAGGACAACACTGCTTGAACGACGCATGCATCCGCCACGGGAAAACCGATTCACATTCTAGCCCGCGCGTCGCCCGTGCAGGCTGCATGATGTGCAAAGTCGACCACCGGCCGAGGCGATTTATTCCGCGCCTTCCGGAGATTGCTTGTGCACGAAGGCCCTGTGCCTCAGCGCGCGTGCTGCTGGCGCAACGCGCGGCGTTGCGCCTTGCGCTCCCGCCGGCGCTGCGAGATGCGTGCGAACACCAGGTACAACGCCGGCGTGGAGAGCAGCGTCAGCGATTGCGAAACGATCAAGCCGCCCAGCATCGCGACGCCGAGCGGTCGGCGCAGCTCCGCGCCGGTGCCGATGCCGATCGCCAGCGGCAGCGCGGCCAGGATCGCCACCATCGTGGTCATCATGATCGGTCGGAACCGAACCAGGCACGCATCGCGGATCGCCTCCAGCGGCGCCTTGCCGGAACGTTCCTCCACCAGCGCGAAGTCGATCATCATGATCGCGTTCTTCTTCACCAGCCCGATCAGCAGCACCAGGGCCATGTCGGCGACGATGGACAGTTCGGTGTCGGTCAGCACCAGCGCCAGCAGCGCGCCGGCGCCCGCCGAGGGCAGGGTGGAGAGGATCGTCACCGGATGGACCAGGCTTTCGTACAGCATCCCGAGCACGAGATACACCGCAATGATCGCGCCCAGAATCAACAGAGGCATGTCGCCCTGCTGTTGCTGGAAGCGCCGGAAATCGCCGCCCATGCTCAGGGAAATGTCGCCGGGCATGCGCATACCCTCGATGGTCTTGTCGATCTCGTTCGTCGCCTGGCCCATGCTGATGCCGGGCGCGAGGTTGAAACTCAGATCCATCACGGTGAACTGATCCTCATGACTGATCTGCGTGGGCGCCAGTCCCGGCTCCTGATGGGCGATCGCGCCGATCGGCACCATCTGCCCGCCGCTGGCGTGGATGTAGATGCGATCCAGCGCCGCGGGCGTGGCCGATTGCGAAGCCAGAGCGGTCAGCACCACCGCATACTGATTGGTGTCGGAATAAATCGTGGAGATCTGCCGCTGGCCGAACGCGTTGTAGAGCGCCTCGTCCACCGCCGCCACCGAAATTCCGAGACGCGCGGCCTGTTCGCGGTCGATCACGATGTTCTGGCGCAGGCCGGCTTCATCCGCGTCCGATCCGACGTCGCGAAACATGGGATTCTTCTTGAGCAGCGCTTCCAGTTTCGGCAGCCACTCCTGCAGTTCGGCGAGGTCGTTGCCCTTCAGTGAAACCTGGTACTGCGCGCCCTGGTTGCCGCCGCCGCCGCTGCTGGGCAGATCCTGGTGCGCCCGCAGGCGCAGGTCGAAATCCGGATACGCGGCCGCCTTCGCCGACAAGCGCGCCAGTACATCCTGGGTGGATTGGTCGCGGCCTTCGCCCAGTTGCTTCAACTGGATGCTGAACCAGCCGCTGGCGCCGTGGCGGCCGCTGCCGAGCGCGGAGCCGACGTATTCCACCGCCGGATCGTCCAGCAGCATGCGTGTCAGCCGCTGCTCGCGTTTCTCCATGTCGGAGAACGACAGCGTCGTGCCTGCCGTGACGCGACCCCAGATCAGGCCGGTGTCCTGTGGCGGGAAGAATCCGGCGCGCACCATGCCGAACAGGAAATACGTCGCCACCACCAGCGCCACCGGCATCAACGCGAACAGGCGCGGGTGCCGCAACGTGACATCCAGCGCGCGGCGGTAGAGGCCCAGCATCATCGCGTGCGCGCGGTCGAGCACGCGGCCGATGCGCGAGTCCGCCGGCTCTTCGGGCTTGGGCGAGAGGACCAATCCGCACAGCGAAGGCGTCAGCGTCAGCGAGATCACGGCGGACACGAGGATCGCGGCCACCAGCGTCACGGTGAATTCGCGGAAGAACATCCCGATCATGCCGGTGGCGAACAGCAACGGGATGAACACCGCGACCAGCGAAAGCGTGATCGCTACGATCGTGAAACCGATCTCGCGCGCACCGTTGAGCGTGGCCTGCAGGCGGTTCTGGCCTTCGTCGATGTGGCGGATGATGTTCTCGATCACCACGATCGCGTCATCCACCACGAAGCCGATCGCGATCACCAATGCCAGCAGCGAGAGATTGTCCAGCGTGTAATCCATCACGTACATCACGATGAACGCACCGGCCAATGACAGCGGCACCGCGGTGGCGGCGATCAGCGTGGGCGCCAGGCGCCGCAGGAACAGCGCCATCGTCAGCACCACCATGCCGAGGCTGATCAGCAGCGTGATCTGCACGTCGTTGACCGAATCGCGGATGGTCGGCGTGCCGTCGAAGTAGGGCGTCAGTTGCGTTCCGGGCGGCAGCAGCGCCCGCAGGCCCGGCAGTTGGGCCTTGACCGCATCGACGGTAGCGATGATGTTGGCGTCGGGCCGGTTGTAGACGTCGATCTCGATCGAGCGCTTGCCGTTGAACCACGCAGCCTGGTACTGGTCTTCCGCGCCCTGGTACACGTGCGCGATGTCGCGCAGGTACACCGGCGTGCCGTTGCGGACGGCGACGACGAGATCGGCGAAGTCTTCCGGCGTGTGCAGTTGATCGTTGGCGGTGACCGCCATCGTGTTGCGGCCGTCGGACAGGAATCCCTGCGGCGACGTGACGTTGGCGGCCGTCAGTGCGTTGCGCAGGTCGTTGGAGGAAATGCCCATGGCGTCCAGCGCGTGCAGGTCCACGTCGACGCGGATCGCAGGCTGCGCGCTGCCGGAAACTTCCACCGAAGCCACGCCCGGCACTTGCGACATGCGCGGCTGCAACAGCGTCTGCGCGGCGTCGAACATCGAAGACAGCGGCTGGGTGTCCGATGTCAGCGCGAACTGGATCACCGGATCGTCGTTGGGATTGATCTTCTGGTAGGTCGGCGGCTGCGGCAGGCCGGCGGGCAGGTCGGGCGCGGCTGCGTTGATCGCAGCCTGCACCTCGCGCGCGGCAGAATCCAGGTCCACGCCGCCCTGGAACATGATGAACACCGTCGCGTTGCCTTCCGACGAATTGGAACGCATGGTGTCGATACCGGGGATCTGGCCGAGGTGGCGCTCCAGCGGCGAAGCGACGGTCGCCGCCATCGTGCTCGCATCCGCGCCCGGTTCGCTGGCGGAAACGAAGATCGCCGGAAACGAAATCTGCGGCAATGCGCTGATGCCCAGCAGCAGATAGCAGATCAGCCCCGCCACGAACACGCCCGCCGCCAGCAGCGAAGTGCCGATCGGGCGCTTGATGAAGGG
>DASXWZ010000127.1:0-5694 GCA_036503375.1 Rhodanobacteraceae bacterium
CAACCTGACGCCATGGGGCTTCTGGATCGGCGGCGAGGAACTGCACAACAATCACCACGCCTTTCCGAGTTCCGCGCGCTTCGCGCTGCGGCGCTTCGAGTTCGACATGGGCTGGGCAATCATCTGCGGCCTGCAGAAGATCGGTCTGGCGAAAGTGTTGCGCGTGGCGCCGTCGCTGGACGTGCGCCCGAACGTCAACCTGCCGGATGCGGAGACGCTGAAGGCCTTGCTGACCCATCGCTTCCAGGCGATGACCGACTACTACAAGCTGGTGATCAAGCCGACCTTGCGCGAGGAAGCGGCCAGCGCCGGCGCGAACCTGCGCAACAGATTGCCGCGCCGCTTGCGCCGCGCGCTCGCCGATGGCGGCCGCTGGCTGGATTCCGAGGCGCGCAGTCGGCTGGATGCCGCGATCGAAAAGCGTCCGCGACTGGCGATCGTGATCGACTATCGCGCGCGCCTGGCCGCGTTGATCGAACAACGCAAACCCGAATTCGCGCTCGCGGCCTTGCAGCAGTGGATTCACGAAGCCGAAGCCAGCGGCAATCGCCTTCTGGCCGAATACGCCGCACGGTTGAAGCGGTACGCGGTGGCGAGGGCTTGAATCCCGTTCCCGGATCGAACAAAAACCCGCCGAGTGGCGGGTTTTTTTTATTGAACTGGATCCCGTTCCCGCGCCACGCACGACTCCGGAATGATGCATCGATAAAGGCGTTCGCAAAAACGCGAGCGCGTAAAAATCGCTGGATCCCGTGTCAGCGCACATCCATGTGCTGCACGGGATGACGACATCCTGCCCAAAAATGAAAGCCCGCCTACGGCGGGCTTGCATTTGACACTGGATCCCGGCTTTCGCCGGGATGAAGTTCTGACAAAGGCGTGCGCTTCCCGCACGCGTCAGAACGTCACTTGATCTTGCCTTCCTTGTAGATCACGTGCTTGCGCACCACGGGATCGTACTTCTTCACTTCCATCTTGTCCGGGGTGTTCTTCTTGTTCTTGTCGGTCGTATAGAAGTGGCCGGTGCCGGCCGAGGAAGTGAGACGGATCTTGTCGCGTTTGCTTGCCATGTTCGTTCCTCCTAGATCTTTTCGCCGCGCGAACGCAAATCAGCGAGCACGGATTCGATGCCGTTCTTGTCGATGGTGCGCAGCGCCTGGTTCGACACGCGCAGCTTCACCCAGCGTTTTTCGCTTGGCACCCAGAACCTGCGCTCGTGCAGGTTGGGCAGCCAGCGCCGCCGGGTCTTGTTGTTGGCGTGCGAGACGTTGTTGCCGCTCATCACGCCCTTGCCTGTCACCTGGCACACTCGCGCCATGATCGTTCTCCTCGAGAGTCCCGCGTAGCCCGCGAAACATCGGCCCGGCGGATATGTTGCGCGAATGCCGGATGGGGCGCCGCTTGCGACCCGCCTCGCGCCGGCGGGGTGCCCGGATCGAAACGCCGGGCCGACGAAAATCAAGCGGGAAAGCATAGCAGAGGCCCTGTGCGGGCGGCAATCGAAGGATGCAGCGGCCGCCCATCCGTGCCACAATTCCGCTTCTATCCAGACCTTTCAGCGGAGTTCAAAGATCATGGCAGAACAGACCCCGGCCGAGGGCAATGGCGCGGCCGCACCGCAACAGCGGCAACTGGCCTTGCAGAAGATTTATGCGCGGGACGTCTCGTTCGAGGTGCCCAATGCGCCGGCCGTGTTCCGCGAGGAAGGCCAGCCGCAGGTGCAGTTGAACCTGAGCCACAAGGCCACGCCGATCGCCGACGGCAATTTCGAGGTGATGCTCACGCTCACCGTCACCTGCACGCTCAATGAGCGCACCGCGTATCTCGCCGAGGTGCAGCAGGCGGGGGTGTTCGCCGTGATCGGTTTTTCGCAGGAGGAACTCAACGCCGTGCTCGGCAGTTATTGCCCGAACGTGCTGTTCCCTTACGCGCGGCAGGTCGTTTCCGATCTGGTGCAGAACGGCGGCTTCCCGCCCCTGCTGCTGCAGCCGATCAATTTCGACGCTCTGTACGCGGAGCAGATGCAGCGCGACGCGGGCGGCGACGCGCCGGCGTTGAACGCCTGAGCGTTCGATTTTCCCGTCCGTGGTTGCCCAAGCTTCTCCGCCCCCTTGAGTCAAGGGGGCAAAAACCTTCGCGCAGCGAAGGTTTTGGGGGTTGTGGAGATATGGCACCGGTAGTCGAAGCCGAAAGCGCGTCAATCGATCAGATGACGAGTCGAAGGGCGACCGTCGCCGTCCTCGGCGCCGGTTCCTGGGGAACCGCGCTCGCGGCACTGCTGAGCCGCAACGGTGCGCGCACCACGCTGTGGGGCCGCGATGCGCGTTCGCTCGCCGCGATCGCCGCCGCGCATCGCAATGCGCGCTATCTGCCGGACATGGAGTTGCCTCCGAAGCTGGCGTTCGAACCGGATCTGCGCGCAGCGCTGGCCGGCGCCGATCTCGCGCTGGTGGCGGTGCCCAGCCATGCCTTCCACGAAATGCTGGAAGAAGCCGCGCCATTGCTGCGTAACGGTGCCGGTTACGCATGGGCGACCAAGGGCTTCGAACCCGGCACCGGGCGATTCCTGCACGAAGTGGTCGCAGAGCGGTTGCCTCAAACCGCAAGCGCCGTCGTTACGGGGCCTTCCTTCGCGCGCGAAGTCGCGGCGGGCCTGCCGACGGCGGTCACCGTGCATTCGTATGACGATGCCTTCGCGCATCGCGTCGCCGAATTGCTGCATTCCAGCAGTTTTCGCGCCTACACAGGCAACGACATGCTCGGTGCGGAACTCGGCGGCGCGATGAAGAACGTGCTGGCAGTCGCCACCGGCGTGGCCGACGGCATGCAGTTGGGCTTGAATGCGCGCGCGGGCCTGATCACGCGCGGCATGAACGAAATGCTGCGCCTCGGTGCCGCGCTGGGCGCGCAGGCGCAAACGTTGATGGGTTTGTCCGGCCTGGGCGATCTCGTGCTGACCTGCACCGGCGAGCTCTCGCGCAATCATCGCTTCGGCGTGGCGCTCGGACGCGGCGTGCCGTTGCAACAGGCATTGGAAGAAATCGGGCAGGTCGTCGAAGGCGCGGTCACGGCAGACGAGGTGATGCGTCTGGCCGATCGCCACAACCTTGACCTGCCGATTTCGAAACACGTGCAACTCGTACTCCGCGGCGAAATGACGCCCACCGATGCCCTGCAGGCGCTACTGGCGCGCGAGCGCAAGCCGGAATACCCGGAGCACCTGTTTCGTACTTGATGCGGGCCGCGCCGGGCCGGGTTATGCTCGGCTCTTTTAAGCTCGATCAACCTGGGCGCATGCCAAGCCGCAACGCCTCGACGCAACCCGCGCCCGACGCGCCCACACGCGCGACGGACAAGGGCGGCGCGCTGCCCTCGGCGTGGCGCCGCCTGCTCGCCGAGCAGGGACCCAAGCGCCGCACGACTTCAGGGTCCGTGCTTGGATTCCTGCTGGAGCTGGTGAACGATGAGCCGCCGGTGGCGCGCGTCGAAGTCGCACCGGTGTTGCTGGAACCGGTGCCCGGCGGTCGATTGGGCCGCGCGGTGCCGCTCGATCCCAAACAACTGACACAGACCGGCTTGCCCGGCCCGATGTTGCGGTTGGCCGCAGGCGTGCTGGGCTTGCCGCAGACACAACGCAAGGGTCGCTCGTACGCGCACCTTGCCGGGGAATTCGGCGATGCGCTGCTGGCGGAAATCCTGGGCAGCACGCCCTGCCTGCTCGGCGGCGTGGCCGGTTTGCGCCTGACCTGCGGCAAACCGCGCTCGCTGCGCTGGCACTGGCAGATGGAAGCCGACGGACGCCAGCGGCTGTTGCCCGAGCTGCCCGATTCCGAACGCCTGCTGCGTGTCGGAGGTCTGTGGTATCTCGCGCCCGAGTGCGCCGAGATCGGGCAATTCGAAGACTCGCTCGATGAAGCCGCATGGCTGGACGCGCCACCTTTGTCGCCGGAATACGGAGACGCGCTGGCGCAGGCGATCGCTGGCTCCCCCCACGAAAAACGCATTCCCGCACCTCGCGCATTCGCGGCGGTGGAACGTGCCGAAGTCGCGCCGAAACCGGTTCTGACATTGCACGCCTTGACTCGCCACGCGCGCATCGGCGCGGGCACGCCGCCGCTCGCTTACGCGCGGCTCGCTTTCGACTACGGCGGCGAAAAATTGCCCGGCCGCGGCGGTGAACCGCTGGTGCGGCGTGTGCGCGACGGCAAACTGGTCGAGATCGCACGCAAGCGCGCCGACGAACTGGCGACGATGGAACGACTGGAAGGTTTCGCCCTGGCACCGGCGGTGGATTGCGAAGGCCTGCCTTGGGACATGGCGGATGCGCTGCCGGAAGATGCCTGGCTGTTTCCCGGCAAGGGTTATGCCGGCGCGCTGGAAGTCAATACGCCGGCGCGCTGGCTCGGCCTGCGCGAGAAACTGGAAACGGACGGCTTCAGCGTCGACTACGCATCGACTTTCCCCTTCGAGGTCCTTGAAGGTCCGCCCAGGTGGTACGGCGTGGCGACCGAGGAAAAAGGCGGCGATGCATTCGATTTCGAAATCGGCATCGAGGTCGACGGCCAGCGTGTGAATCTCCTGCCCGCGGTAGGGCGGGCGCTTTCCGAGCACACGTTGGCGCTGACGCCGCCGCCCAATGAAACCGAGGACGCCGTGTGGTACGCGCCGGTGGACGAGCGCCGCCGTGTGCCCGTACGGCTGTCGGTATTGCGCGCCTTGCTCGCACCGCTTGCCGAGTATCTGCAACGTCCGCGCGAAAAACTGCGACTGCCGCGCGTGCAGGCAGGGCGGCTCGAGGAGTTCGCGCAGGCGCTGCCGAAAGACCGCGGGGTACTGGAAGCACCCAAGGAACTGACCGGCTTCACCACGCGTCTGCGCGAAGCCGCGGCGCATGCATCCGATGCGATTCCGTCGGAATTCGCGGGTGAGCTGCGTCCGTACCAGCGTGAAGGCTTGCGCTGGTTGAACGCCCTGGCCGAAGCGGGCCTGGGCGGCATACTCGCCGACGACATGGGTCTGGGCAAGACCGTGCAATTGCTGGCGCATCTGCTGGCGCTGAAGGCCGGCAGCGCGCTGACGCAGCCGGCGCTGATCGTCGCGCCGACCAGCCTGATTCCGAATTGGCAGTCCGAAGCGAAGCGCTTCGCGCCGACCTTGAAACTGCTGACGCTGCACGGTCCCGAGCGCGTGCGCAGTTTCGATCGGCTGGCCGGACACGACGTGATCCTCACCAGCTACGCCCTGCTGCCACGCGATCTTTCGGTCTTGCGCGAACAACCGTTCGCGCTGGTGGTGCTCGACGAGGCGCAACAGGTCAAAAATCCACGCACGCAGGCGCGGCGTGCATTGCTGTCCATCGCCGCCGCGCGCCGCGTCTGCATGACCGGCACCCCGCTGGAAAATCACCTGGGCGAGCTGTGGTCGCAGATGGATCTGGCGGTGCCGGGATTGCTCGGTGACGAAGGATCGTTTCGCAAACACTATCGGATCCCGATCGAGCGTCAGACCGACGAGGAATGCCAGGCGCGGCTCAACCGCCGGCTCGCGCCTTTCATCCTGCGCCGCACGAAAGCCCAAGTCGCTACGGAGCTGCCCGAGAAAACCGAGATCGCGCGCAGCGTCGCGTTGTCCGGGCGACAGCGCGAACTCTACGAATCGCTGCGCGTTTCACTGGCGGAGGAGTTGCGCGAAGTG
>DASXWZ010000128.1:0-8257 GCA_036503375.1 Rhodanobacteraceae bacterium
CTGGACAGCCACGGCCGGCGCAGCGCGCAGAGTGCGATGTATCGCATTCTCGAAGCCATGGTGCGCTGGCTGGCGCCGCTGCTCAGCTTCACCTCGGAAGAAATCTGGCAGCACATGCCGCGCACGATGGTGATGGACGCCAAGGCCGTCGAGCGCGATGCCTCGGTGCTGTTCCATACGTGGTACGACGGATTGGCCGCCACGCAGGGCTCGCCCGAGCAGCGCCGCTGGTGGCGCGATCTTCTGGCGATCCGCGAAGCGACCTCGCGAGTGCTGGAAGGCATGCGCAAGGATGGAAAGATCGGGTCCTCGCTGGATGCGGACGCCGTGATCCATGCCGACGAGTCGATCGTCGAGCGTTACCGCGAAGTCGCCGGCGAACTGCGCTTCTTCTTCATCGTGTCCGACCTGCGCTTGGACCGCGGCGGTGCACAGCCGGCGAATGCCGTGCTCACCGAACTGGAAGGCGCGGATGTTTACGTATCGGCGAACGTGAGCGACGCGCCGAAATGCGTGCGCTGCTGGCATCACCGTGATGATGTCGGCGCGCGCGCCGAACATCCCGAGTTGTGCGGACGCTGCGTGGAGAACGTCGCGGCGTACGAAGGCCGCGGCCGCGGTGAAACGCGGCGGTGGTTCTAGGTAAAACTTTTGCTCGTCATTCCGGCGCAGGCCGGAATCCAGTGACTTTGCCCTCCATGGCACTGGATCCCGGCCATCCATGGCCGGGATGACGGAATTCAGAATGGTTGAGGAAGCATTGAACATTCAAAAACCCAATGCACTCCCCTGGCTGCTGGTTTCGATCGGCATCATCGCGCTCGACCAGTGGACCAAGTGGCTGGTGCTGCGCGACCTCACGCCGTACACACCGCATCCCGTGATACCGCGCGTGTTGAACTGGACGCTGGCCTTCAATACCGGCGCCGCATTCTCGTTCCTGGCCGGCGGTTCCGGATGGCAGCTTTGGTTGTTCGGCGTGCTGGCGGTGATCGTGTGTATCGTATTGATCGCCTGGCTGGCGCGAACGGAACGCGGTGAATGGCGCACTGCCTTGCCGCTGGCGCTGATCGTCGGCGGGGCGCTCGGGAATCTCGTCGATCGCCTGCTGCGCGGACAGGTCACCGATTTCATACAGGTGTACTGGCGCGCGTGGTCGTTCCCGGCGTTCAACGTGGCGGATTCGGCGATCAGCGTCGGTGCGATCGCGCTGATCGTCTTCAGTCTCTTCTCTGGGCACGACCGGCGCGAACTCCGATAATGCCGGCGATGGAGATCGTGCTCGCCAATCCGCGCGGTTTTTGCGCCGGCGTCGATCGCGCGATCGCGATCGTCGAGCGCGCGCTGGAAAGCTATGGCGCGCCCATCCACGTGCGCCACGAAGTCGTGCACAACCGTCGCGTGGTCGAGGACCTGAAAAACCAGGGCGCGGTGTTCGTCGAAGAACTTTCGGAAGTGCCCGACGGCGCCACCGTGATCTTCAGCGCACACGGCGTTTCGCAGGCCGTCCGCGAAGAAGCCGCGCGGCGAAATCTCAAGGTGTTCGATGCGACCTGTCCGCTGGTGACCAAGGTGCACATGGAAGTGGCGCGCCACGGCCGTGCGGGCCACGACGTGGTGCTGATCGGCCACGCCGGTCATCCGGAAGTGGAAGGCACAATGGGTCAGTGGGACGCGCGCAACGAAGGCGCGATCCACTTGGTGCAGGACATGGAAGAGGTCGCGGCGCTGCAAGTAGCGCGTCCGGATCGCTTGGCCTACGTCACCCAGACCACGCTTTCGGTGGACGACACCAAGGCGATCATCGCCGCTTTGCGCGGGAAGTTTCCCTCGATCGAAGGCCCGCGCAAGGACGACATCTGCTACGCCACGCAGAACCGCCAGGACGCGGTGCGCGAACTGGCGGAGCAATGCGAGTTAATCCTGGTGATCGGTTCGCGCAACAGCTCCAACTCGAATCGTCTGCGCGAACTGGCCGAACGCGCAGGCGTGCCCGCACGCCTGATCGATGGACCACGTGATATCGATTCGGCGTGGTTGAACGGCGTGCAGAAGATCGGGCTGACCGCGGGTGCTTCCGCACCCGAACAACTGGTGAGAGACGTGATCGCCCACCTGCGATCGCTCGGAGCGGACTCGGTGCGCGAACTGCATGCGGAACCCGAGGACATCACCTTCGCGCTGCCCAGGGAATTGCGCCCCGACGGAACGGCCTCTAAACTTTCCGGTCCCGTGCCGGAATAGCTCAGCTGGTAGAGCAACGCATTCGTAATGCGTGGGTCGGGGGTTCGATTCCCTCTTCCGGCAGGATTTTTTTTGCAATTATCCCTGATTGCCGCCCGATACCGGTGTGCGAAGCCCCCCGTACAAGCACTACCGACACCAAGAGCGGCCATCCATGGCTGCACTTCTCGATGACAGCCGGCCCCACACGGGGCCGCATCGAGGCTCTGATCGCAGGTTCCCCGGTTCGCCGCAGCCGTTTGTCGGCTCCTCCCGGCCATTCGTCGCCTGACGCTTGAGACTTGCGGCGCGACGGCGCGATCCTGCGCCCGTCAAACAGGGGCTTCAGGGTAGGGGAAATCTCGAATGTTCCGTTCCGCTCCAGCGAGTGCGGTGCGCGGCGTCTCGATGATCGAGGTGCTGGTCGCGATCGTGGTGTTCAGCATCGGGCTGCTCGGCATTGCGCTGATGCAGGTGCGCGGCGCCACCTTTACCAAGGATTCCGGTGCGCGCAGCATGGCGGTGGTACAAGCCCGCAGCTTGGCCGATCGCATGCAGGCCAACCCGACAGGCGTGGCCGACGACGATTATGTCTGGAACAGCGCCACGCAAGGCATTCCCGGTTACACCGATTGCTCGTCGGTGACCTGCAGCCCGAAACAAGTTGCCAATAACGACATCAATGCGTGGCTGAACCAGATGACGGCGGCGATGCCGCAGTCCTCCAGCAACAAAGCGCTGGGGCTGGTCGTCAACAATGCCGACGGTACCTACACCATCACCGTGCAGTGGAACGGGTTGAACATCATCGACAAGAACGATGACACCGTTTCCGACAGCTTCGTTTACGTGCCGAGGGCCGGCGGATGATTTCCTTCAAGCACCGGGTTCCCGCCGCACCGCGCACGCAAAGCGCGGGCTTCTCGCAGATCGAGCTGATGATCGCAATCGTGCTCGGCGCGCTGGTGGTGGCCGGGCTGATCAACGTGCTGATCGCCAATCGGCAGGCCTACCACCTGCAGGAAGCCAACAACTACAACCAGCAGAACATGCGCTTCGCGCTGGACAGCATCGGCTGGTCGCTGCGCCACGCCGGATTTTACGGCGGCGTATTGCCGGGATCGGTGCTCGGCACGCCGACGGTGACGGGCATCACCGGCAGCGCTTGCGACGCCACTTTTATCTTGAACGCGGCTCAACCGATTTTCGGCGCGGACGGTGACACCGACTTCCCGCTCGCAGCCTGCGTTAACAACGCGAACTACGTCGCGGGCAGCGACGTGCTGGTGGTGCGTTACGCCGATGCCGACGCCCTGCCGTGGTCGGCGGGCACTGCGCCGACCTTGAGTGCGGACGAGGTGTACCTCGAAGCACGGTCCGGCGCCTACGGCCAGTTGTTCAGCAATGCCATCGTGGATCAACTTCCGTTCACCGACGGGGGTGGCGCGCCGCAGGCCGGAAGCTACATCTATCCGTATCACGTCGAGATTTACTACCTGCGTCCGTGCAGCGATCCGGGCGCCGGCGGCGTCTGCGGCCCGACTTCGGACGGCGGCAATCCGATTCCCACCTTGATGCGAATGCGGCTGGACAGCGCTGGCGCGCTGGTCAGCGAGCCGGTGGTGGAAGGCGTCGAACAATTGCAATTCGAGTACGGGCTGCGCGACGCGACCGATCCCAACAAGAGTCCGCTGCCGACCAACTACGAGAGCGCGTCGGCAGTGACTGCGGCCAATGCGTGGCCCAACGTGATGACGGTGCGCATCGGCTACGTGCTGCGCGCGCAGCAGCGTGATACCGCTTTACCGCATTCGTTCGACAGCGGAAGCACCGATGCAGCGGACGCGAATTACCCGCTTCGTCTTTCCTCCGATTGCGAATACTCGATCAGCACCACCGGTGCCGTCGTCGTCTCGGGCCCCACTTCGGGGAGTACCTGCCAAGGCGTTTTCAACGCAACCGGCACGTCGGTCGGCACCAACCCCCAGCAATACGCGCGCATCCAGATGACCGCGGTGGTGCAGACGCGCAACACGATCCGGCAGATTTGACATGCAGACCTCCTTCCCGCACCGCCTTCGTCCGTTCCGTGCGCCGCGCGCGCAGCGCGGCATCGCGCTGTTCGTCGGCATGGTGTTCCTGATCGTGCTGTCGCTGGTGGCGGTGGTCGCGATGCAGAGCACCTTCCTGGAAATGCGGATGTCCACCAACGTGGCGCGCCACGAAGAAGCCTTCCAGATGTCGGATTCGATGCGCGGGATCATGGGGCCGCTGATCCAGAACAGCCTGCTCAACGGAGGCTGGCCGTCCGACTGGGGCGGCAGCGGCGTAACCAGCAACGATTACGATTTCAGCGCGATATGCGGCTCCGGCAGCGCCTGTCCGATGATGACCACCGTACAGGCGGACATCGTCGACAAGTCCAAATCGCTCACCCGCGCACTGGATGTCGGTGAGAAGCCCTACGACCCGACCAGTTGGGTCATCGACCTCGCCTTCAACCAGGACAACCCCAACGGCGCCGGCAAGATCGCCGCCAACATTTCGGTGATTCCTGACGGCGTGAGCGCGAACCAGGGCGCCGGCGAGGCGCAGGCCGCCGGCTACCAGGGACGCGGACACTCGATTGCCGCAGGCGGCCATTCCAACATCTTCCAGGTGCAAAGCGTAGGCCTGTCGCCGGCCGACAGTGCCAATGGCGGCCGCGCCGACACCATCGTCCAATACAGCGTCGTCAACTGAGCGGATAGCGCACGCGCGCAACGGGAACCGTCATGTCCATCGGCAAGTTCAACTTACGCAAACCGGGCTTGAAAGGCGCGCTGCTGATCGGCGCCTGGGTCTTGTTGGCCACGCCGCTGCTGTTCGCGGTGCTCGGGCGCGCGGCGATCACCTCCAATCCGAGTACCCAGCCGACGCTGTATCCGTTGCAGAACACCGGCAAGGTGCCGCCGCTGGTGATGCTGCTGATGTCGCGCGACGAGCAGCTCTATATCAAGGCCTACACCGACTATACCGACCTTACCAACAACAACATCCCCGACACCACCTACAACAACAGCTACGAATACTCCGGCTATTTCGATCCCGACCTGTGCTACGCCTACAGCGGCAGCGTATTCAAGGCTTCCGGAGCGGCCACCAATCACCAGTGCAGCAGCGCCTACAGCGGCAATTTCATGAACTGGGCGGCGATGAGCCGCATCGACGTGCTGCGCTACGTGATGTACGGCGGCAAGCGCTCCACCGACACTTCGACACAGACCGTGCTGGAGCGCTCGTACATTCCCAGCGATCTGCACGCCTGGGTCAAGGTGTATTCGGGCACCGACACCAACCTGTACACGCCGTTCAGCGGCACCATCTCGATGTGCAACGTCTCGCCGACCACCAGCAGCGCACCGCAGATCCGAGTGGGCAAGGGTGCGTATTACAACTGGGCCTCGACCGCACGCGAGCAGTGCATGTGGCGCGAGGACGTGGTCAGTACGTTTTGCGGTGGCGATATCACCAAGTGCTCTGCGGATATCAACCCGAACGACGATGCCTCCAACAGCGGTTCGACGACGCTGACCGCCCGGGTGGATGTGTGCGACAACTCCGCCGCGCGCGAATCGTTCTGCCGCGAATACGACGAGAAGTCCGGCACCGGCGCGATAATCGCGCACTTCAAGCCGGCCGGATTGCTGCAGCGTTACGGCGAAAACGGTTCGCTGCGCTTCGGCCTGATGTCCGGCACCTATTTCAAGCCGCGCGACGGCGGCGTCCTGCGTCGCGACATCGGCCTGTTCGCCGGCAACAGCACGACCACGCCCTGCGACTACGAACCGGCCGCAGGCAAGGTCGATGAGGTGAATCTGACCACCGGCGTGTTCTGCAATCAGGCCGATGGCAACGAAGGCATCATCAACACCCTCAATCGCTTCAAGATCACTTCCTGGAATCCGGACAGTCAGAATTACTCCGACTGTTCGACTTACGGCATCCTGCAGCGCGACGTGTCCGGTGCCAACGGCCACATCCTGGATCCCAACGGTTCCGGTGGCAGCACCACGGCCTATCAATGCAAGGATTCCGGCAATCCGCTGGCGGAGATGTATGCGGAGGCGCTGCGCTACATCAAGGGCGCCTCGGCGGCGGGCGGCGACGCACCGACTTCGGCGATGGTGGACGAGAGCAATACCGGCGGCTCGTTGCTGGGGCTGCCGGTGCAGACTTCCTGGCTCGATCCCTATCGCAGCCCGGCAGACGGCGGCAATGCCTATTGCGCGCAGTGCAGCATCGTGGTGATCAGCACCGGGCTGGATTCCTTCGACAGCGATGGAATTCCGACGGTGGGCCTGACCACCGAGGCCGGCGCGGCGACCACGCTGGTCGGCACGCTGGAACAACTCGACACCAAGACCAGTACGGGCGCGCCGAAGAAATATCTGGTGGGTCGCGAGGGAGCGCTGGATTCCACGACGTACGAAGATACTTGCGCGCCTTACGAGATCAGCGATCTCAACCAGACCTTCGGCATCTGCCCGGATACGCCCTCGCTGGAAGGCGGCTACCAGATGGCGGGCCTGGCCTACGAGGCGTGGACGACGGAGATGCGTCCCGACCTGACCAAACCGACGAATGCCGTCAAGAACACGGTCGACACCTACGCCATCGCGCTGGCGGAAACCATGCCGACCTTCGAGGTGCCGGTGTCCACCACCGGCGGCAACGGCAGCCAGTACGACCTGATCTCGATCACGCCCGCATGCCAGGCCAACAACAACGGCAGCGCGACCGGCAAGGATGGCGGCTGGCGCAGTTGCTATCTGGGCAATCTGGTGCTCGGCGCACAAACATCGAACAACCTTTCGCAAAGCGATTGGCTGCGAATCGTTACCGGCAATGCGCCCAAGAATCCGGGTTCCTGCTCGACCACCGGTGCCGATCCCTGCCACGTGTTCGGCCTGCCTACGGCTTCGGATACGCACGGGCCGACGCAGGGCAGCTTCATGGTGGTGTGGGAAGACTCGCAGTGGGGCAACGACCACGATCAGGACATGATCGAGATGCTGAGCTTCTGCCGCGGCAGCGCCTGCCAGTACGACGGCAACGGCAACGGCAAGCCCGACATCTGCGAGGGCAGCACCTCGAACGACTGCAACAACGTCAAGAGCATCCAGGAACAGCAGATGCTGATACGCACCGAGGTGCTTGCCACCTATGCCGGCAACGCGATGCAGGCCGGCTATTCGATGGGCGGCGCCAACAATGCGACCAATCAGGCAGCGTTCTTCACCGTGCTGCGGCCGGGCAACCAGAACGGCAGCCTGCTGTTCGGCAGCGTCGGCGGTGCGACAACGTGGGGTGCCCCATCGGTGCAGAAGCTGTCCACCGGCCCCTCCGAACAGGTGCCGCTGGAGAACCCGCTGTGGTTCGCGGCCAAGTACGGCGGCTTCAAGGACGAGAACAACAACGACAAGCCCGACCTGCAATCGGAATGGGACAGCGTGAACAATTTCACCGGCGACAAGGGTTCCGACGGCGTGCCGGACAACTATTTCCTGGTGCGCAATCCTACCCAGTTGCAGAACAGCCTCACGCGCACCTTCAACGCGATCCTGCAGCGCTCGGGCTCGGGTACCGCGGCGGCGGTGGTGGCCAACAACATCAACGGCATCGGCTTCACCTATCGCGCTACCTATCAATCCTCTCTGACCGACAGCCAGGCCACGCCGGTCACGGTCAACTGGACCGGCGCACTGGATACGCTCTGGGTGGACAGCAATGGCCTGTTGCGCGAGAACGGAACGGCCGGCACCAATACGGGCTGCGCGACGGGTTGCCAATTGCCGGACGGCAATGCTGGATACGTAACGGATCCGATCGTGGTGTTCACCACCGACGCGTCCAACAATCCGCAATTCAAGGAATGCACGCCGAACGACCCGAACACCTTCGATCCGACCAAGTTCGATCCGAACGGAACGGACGTCACCTGCATCACCAAGGGCCTGAGCGATCTGCAGACGGTGTGGAACGCCGAGTCGCA
>DASXWZ010000129.1:0-4681 GCA_036503375.1 Rhodanobacteraceae bacterium
GGGTGTTTCCGCAACCCAGGAGCAAGCGCATGGAAGTCAGGGACGTCATGACATCGGATCCGAAATGCTGCCCGCCCAATGCCACGCTCGATCAGGTGGCGCAGGTGATGCGCGACGAAGACATCGGCGAGGTGCCGATCGTCGAAAGCGACGGCCGCAGGAGATTGCTGGGCGTGGTCACCGACCGCGACATCGTGCTGCGCGCGGTGGCCGTCGGGCTCGATCCGGAATCCGTGGTCGCCAAGGACTGCATGACCGCGCCGGCGGTGACGTGCAGCGAGAGCGCGACGCTGGACGAATGCGCCAGGGCAATGGCTTCGCACCGCGTCCGCCGCATGCCGATCGTGGACGACAACGGCGAATTGTGCGGCATCGTGGCACAGGCCGACCTGCAGGCCACCGACGCGCGTTCGTTGAAGGAACAAGTGGCGGATCGGGTTTCGACGCCGCATTGACTCGGACTCGGACTCGGGACTCGGACTCAAAAAGCGTAACAACTTCATCATTCCGGGGCCGTTCGCACAGCGAACGGAACCCGGAATCCAGCCTTGCCAGGTAGCGAGAAACTTCGGCAACTTCCTTCCGCGCCATCCGCGCATTACATTGGCGCGATGGCGAGCTTCCCTTATCTCGACGACATCCGCGCGGCGCGCGAATGGCTCGGCGAGCGCGTGCGTGAAACACCCGTGTGGAACTGGCGTGGCGATGTCATCGTGCGCGCCGCGGGCGCAAACACACAAGTCTTCCTGAAACTGGAACTGTTCCAGTACACCGGCACCTTCAAGGCGCGCGGCGCGCTGCTCAACGCGATGTCGTTGTCGGATGACGCGCGGCAACGCGGCGTCACCGCCGTCAGCGCCGGCAATCATGCAATAGCGGTGGCATTTGCCGCGCACAGCGTCGGCACCAGCGCAAAAGTGGTGATGCCGAAGACGGCCAACCCTGCGCGCGTTGCGCTTTGCCGTGCGTACGGCGCGGAAATCGTGCTGGTGGACGACGTGCACCACGCCTTCGACACCGTCAAGCGCATCGAAGCCGAAGAAGGCCGCAGCTTCATCCATCCCTTCGAAGGCGAACTGACCGTGCTTGGCACGTCCACGGTCGGCTACGAGTGGTGCACCCAGATCGAAAACCTCGATGCCGTGATCGTGCCGATCGGCGGCGGCGGCCTGATCGCCGGCATCGCCTGCGCGGTGAAACAGATGCAACCGAACTGCAAGGTGTACGGCGTGGAACCCGAAGGCGCCGACAGCATGACGCGCAGCTTCGCCGCTGGTTCGCCGCAGTCGATAGAAAAGGTGAACACCATCGCCGACAGCCTCGGCGCACCCTACGCCGCGCCCTACAGCTTCGGCATCGCGCGGCGCTTCGTGGACGAGATCGTACTGATTAGCGACGAGCAGATGCAGCGCGCGATGGGCCTGCTGTTCGCCGACATGAAACTCGCGGTGGAACCGGCCGGCACCGCCGCCACCGCGGCGCTTTGCGGCCCGCTGCGCGAAAGACTGCAAGGCAAGCGCGTCGGGGTGATCGTGTGTGGATCAAACATCGACCTTGCCACTTTCGAGAAACAGGCGATTGCGTACGAAGCGTAAACCTATCGCGATAACCGGCTCAGCAATATGAAACTTGCTCCTGAATATCAGTGCCCCACCGAATTTGAGGAATTCCTTGACTCCGCGAAAGGTGAGCGGGCCATTTGTAGGCGAATTGCTGAACGCTCTCAAATTTTATATTGGGCGCTCTGTACTGGAGGGCATGACCGTTATGTTTTCAAAGAATTTCCCTTGGGTAATAGCTACGTTGTAGATTTTGCCGTTCTCAACTCGCATTCAGGGTCATGGCAAGTCACGTTTGTCGAGTTCGAACCTATTGATGCAAAGTTGTTTACGCGCTCTGGAGTACCTAGCAAACGCCTCGCTTCAGCACTCAAGCAAGTGGACGATTGGGCTGAGTACTTTGCACAACACAAGCCTCAAATTCGAGCCGATCTCGTCCGTTGGGCGAAGAAGAAGGATATCCTCGGTTACGCGAGCGGAAACGAACCGTGCAACTTTTCAGGTGATCGATTAGCAGATCCCTCTACGTCATTGTTCGACCAATACTGCATATTCATTGGCCGCAGGCTATTGAGCTCTTCAGAAGATCTGCGGAGAAAATCCATGTTTCAGTCGAGGCACAATGTGGAAATTGCTACTTATGATCGTCTTTTGGATTTAGTTCGGCAGCGCTATCGCGACCCATATTTGTTCGTCAATCCAGCTTAGTCTGAAGTCCGCGTAGGCTGGGCTGGCAAGCCCAGCAAGAAATTCGACCAGAGCTGGGCTTTGCAGCCCAGCCTACGATTGCGGTGATGCACGCGATCTTTGACCATCGAACGAAGCGCCATCGGGATAGGTACCCCATGACACGCGCCCGGACCATCATCAGTGTTCGCGACGTGACGCGCAGCTTCGCCTGGTACCAGGGGTTGCTCGGCCAGCCAACAGCGAATCCGGCGCATGACTACTTCGGGCAGATCCTGATCCGGTGAATCCAGCGCTTCAGGAACTGCTGCTCGGGATCGGCCTGGCATCTGCCTTCGTGGCGGGATTGCTCTCGTCCCGCAACACCGCACCGCGCGGTGTCCACTCCGTGCCGGTCCTGACGCTGGCCTGCTTCATCGTCATCGCCGGTTTCTCGATCACGCAACTCGCTTTCAATCCCGCGCTGCTGCCGTTGCTGATGCGCGACGCGGCGTTCGTGCATTCCGGCCAGGCCTGGCGGTTGCTGACCTCCTTGCTGGTGCAGGATGGCGGATGGGCCGGTGCCGGATTCAATCTCGTCGGCCTGCTCGCGATCGGCGCCCTCGCCGAACGATTGCTGGGGCGGTTGCGCTGGGCAACGATCGCGGTGATATCGGTCGCGACAGCGCAGTCGGCCGCGCTTTTCTGGCAACCCGTCGGCGCGGGCAATTCCATCCTCGACTTCGGGCTGGCCGGAGCGGCCGTCGCGACGTCCTTCATGATCCGGCCCGCGGGTCGCGCACTGGTGCCGGCGCTCGTCGCTTCGGCATGTTTCCTGATCCTGCTGCTGGCGCGGGACATCCACGGAGCCGCGGCGACGACGGGCGCTCTGGTGGCGTGCGTGTTCCGGCTGACGAACCGAGAGCACGTGTAGCCGCGTTGTAGCCCGAATGAAACGGAGTGGAACCCGGGATCTTCGCAAGACGGCCCCGGATTCCGTTGCACTCCATCCGGGCTACACGGTTTCATGCTCACCGATACGGCGCGAGCAATTCCGGATCGGCGAATACCGCGTCGGGCACCAGCCAACGCGGTTCGCGGCCGTGGCGCAGCAGCGCGCGAATTTTCGTGGCGGAGATTTCCAGCGGCGTGATCGCGATGCGCAGCACGCGGCCGGCTGGATTCGCGCACAAGACTTGCGCGTTCTGCACTTCGCGCGATGTGATCGCTTCGGACAATTCATCGGGCAACGGCGGTACGTGGCCCGGCCGCGTCAGTACGCCGACGTGCGCGAGATCGAACAATTCGCGCCAGCGATGCCAGCTCGGCAGCAAGGCGAATGCGTCCGCGCCGAGCAGCAATACCAGCGGACGCTGCGCGCCGATTTCATCGCGCAATGAGGCGAGCGTGTCGAAGGTGTAAGACGGACCATCACGATCGAGTTCGCGCGTATCAAGTTTCAACCGTTCCTGCCCTGCCAGCGCCGCGCGCAGGATCGCTGCACGTTGCTGCGCGCTCGCAATCGGTCGTGGCCGGTGCGGCGGAACATTCGCGGGAATCAGGCGCACTTCCGCATCCAGCGCTTCGGCCGCTTCCCACGCCGCGCGCAGATGGCCCAGATGCACCGGATCGAAGGTGCCGCCGAAAATGGCCAACGGATACGTGTGGTTCATTGCGTAAAACCGGACCAACCCGGACGTGCGAATAAACACATAGAAGGCGCACCGCTTTCTCCTCCCCCTTCAGGGGGGAGGTCGGGAGCGGGATGGTGACGCACTATGGTTCGCACGGTCCGTCCTGGCGGACACCATGCCAACCCAACCCTCCCCTTGAAGGGGACGGCTTGCATCCGAGCCCCCGAGTACGTTTATTCGAGTTCATCGCGGGCCGGTTTTGAGTCACGCCGACAACGCGGCCGCCACGCGCGGCTGTGCGATCGCGACCAGCAGGCGTTCCAGTTCCTGCCAGGGATCTCCGATCGATCGCCCGGAATCGTCTTGCAGCCGGCCTTTGGCCATGCGGTCGATGCGCGCGCACCAGGCGACGCAACGCTCCCAGTGTTCCGCACCGCGGCCGGCGCGTCTCAACGCAGCCGCAAACAATTTCTGCCGCGCCGGCCAGAAGTTGTATTCGGCGCGCGCGGCCGTTGCGAAATCATTCGCCGACGCAAGCCGCAACGCGAGTTCCAGTTGGTTGAGCAGCCAGCCCAGCATCGGGATCAGGTCCTCGCCCTCCCCGCGCAAACCGTGCAGCACGCGCAGCGCACGCGCGGCATCGCCCGCGAACGCCGCGTCGGTCAACTTGAACACGTCGAACAGTGCGTTGTCGGCATCCAGCGCTTCCAGTTCTTCCGCCGCCACACGCCCGCCTTCGCGCAGCATCGCCAGCTTGTCGATTTCCTGCGCGATCGCCAGAAGATTTCCTTCCGCACGCGACGCCAGCAACGCGACCGCGTC
>DASXWZ010000130.1:0-8810 GCA_036503375.1 Rhodanobacteraceae bacterium
CGAACTCCTGACACGGCTGGGCAAACCTTTCCTGCGCGGCGATGCCTCGCGCGGCGGCCGCGGCAGCGGCCTGGGGCTCAGCATCGCGATGCGCGCCGCCGGGTTGCATGCCGGTTCGCTCAATCTGCGCAACCGCGAAAGCGGCGGATTCGTCGCCGAGCTCTGCCTGCCGATGGGGACCGCTTCGGCTTGAACGATCCCTGCGATCCATCGGGACGATCGCTTACAATTGGAGCGCACGGCCTCGTAGCTCAGATGGATAGAGCGCGCCCCTCCTAAGGGCGAGGTCACAGGTTCGAATCCTGTCGGGGCCGCCAGTCCGTGCACCTGCTAAAATCTCCCGATTTGCCGCCGCCCGCGCGGTGATCAGGAGTCCCGATGTCCCACCCCATCCTGCAAGCGCTCGGCTTGGGCGAGAGTCATTCCGGCGCATATCTCGGCGCGGGCGAGTGGTCGCACACCACCAACGCCGGCACCATCGAGCCGCGCAATCCGGCCACCGACGAGGTGCTGGCGAAAGTGCACGCATCCAGCGCCGAGGATTACGAGCGCATCGTCAACCGTGCACGCGCGGCATTCGACGTGTGGCGCGAAACGCCCGCGCCGCGCCGCGGCGAAGCCGTGCGCCTGTGCGCCGAAGCGTTGCGCGCGCACAAGGACGCGCTCGGTTCGCTGGTCGCGCTGGAGATGGGCAAGATCAAGCCCGAAGGCGACGGCGAAGTGCAGGAGATGATCGACATCGCCGACTTCGCGGTCGGATTGTCGCGCCAGTTGTACGGCCTGTCGATGCATTCCGAGCGTCCCGGCCACCGCATGTACGAACAATGGCATCCGCTGGGTCTCGTCGGCATCATCAGCGCGTTCAACTTTCCGGTCGCGGTGTGGAGCTGGAATGCCTTCGTCGCCGCGGTGTGCGGCAACGTTTCGATCTGGAAGCCCTCGCCAAAGACCCCGCTCTCGGCCATTGCGGCGGTCAAGATCTGCAATGACGCGCTCAAAGCGGGCGGATTTCCCGACATCTTCTATCTGTTCAACGACGCCGGCAACGAACTGGCGACAAAATTCGTCGATGATCACCGCATCGCGCTGATCAGCTTCACCGGTTCGACCGCGGTGGGCCGCCAGGTCGGTGCGCGCGTGGCGCAGCGCATGGGCCGCAGCCTGCTGGAACTGGGAGGCAACAACGCGATCATTGTCGATCAATCGGCCGATCTGAAACTGGCGATCCCCGCGATCGTATTCGGCGCGGTCGGCACCGCCGGCCAGCGCTGTACCAGCACCCGCCGGCTGTTCGTGCACCAGTCCATCCACGACGACGTGCTGGCGAAATTGCGCAACGCCTATGCGCAGGTCGAGAAGAAAATCGGCGATCCGACCCGACCGACCACGCTGATGGGACCGTTGATCGATCGATCCGCGGTACAGCGTTTCAACGATGCCGTCGAGAAAGCCAAAGCCGCGGGCGGCAAGGTCGAGGCCGGTGGCACGGCCATCGAAGGCAAGGGGAATTTCGTGCAGCCGACCATCATAAGTGGCGTGCGCAACGACTCCGACGTGGTGCGCACCGAAACCTTCGCGCCGATCCTGTACGTGATGAAGTTCAACACGCTGGATGAAGCGATCGAAATGCAGAACGCGGTACCCCAGGGCTTGTCGAGCTCGATTTTCACCACCGACGTGAAATCGTCCGAACGTTTCCTTTCAGCCGACGGTTCCGACTGCGGCATCGCCAACGTCAACATCGGTACCAGCGGCGCCGAAATCGGCGGCGCATTCGGTGGCGAAAAGGAAACCGGCGGCGGCCGCGAATCGGGTTCCGACGCATGGAAGGCCTACATGCGCCGGCAGACCAACACGATCAACTGGTCGGATGCGTTGCCATTGGCGCAGGGGATCAAGTTCGACCTGTGATCACGGGGCGGGCGCGCACCGTGCGAAACTGGGCGCGTTTCCGCTGCGGAGGGCCGCCATGAACACCCTCATCCACCGCACCAGCAGTCTCGCCGTTGTCAGCCTGGTATTCGGCGTACTGTGCTGGTTCGCGCTGTTCTTCATCGGTGCCATCATCGCGGTGGTGTGCGGCCACGCCGCGCGCGCCGAAATCCGCCGCGAACCGCCGGGCACAGTCGAAGGAGACGGCATGGCGCTTGCCGGGTTGATCCTGGGCTGGATCCACCTGGTGTTGTGGGTGATCGCGATCGGTTTCATCCTGCTGTTCATCGGCGGCGCGGTGTTCGTTGGCGGCGTGGCTTCGGCGCTGCACCTCTTCCACTGAACGCGTGTACGAACGCCTTCGCCCGCTGCTGTTTTCGCTGGACCCGGAAGCCGCGCACGGATTGACCTTGCATGCATTGGGCGTGGCGCAGCGCGGCGGCCTGATGCGCTGCGTGGCGCATGCCCCGCCGCCGGATTTCCCGGTGCGCGCATTCGGCATCGAATTTCCCAATCCGGTGGGACTGGCCGCGGGACTGGACAAGAGCGGCGAGCATATCGATGCGCTCGGCGCGCTCGGTTTCGGCTTCATCGAGATCGGCACCGTCACGCCGAAACCGCAGCCGGGCAATCCGAAGCCGCGCATGTTCCGCCTGCCGCAGCACGAGGCGATCATCAACCGGCTGGGCTTCAACAATCATGGCGTCGATGCGTTGCTGCGCAACGTGCAGCGCGCGAGCTGGCGCGGCGTGCTCGGCATCAATATCGGCAAGAATGCGATCACGCCGAACGAAGATGCGCTGCAGGATTATCTGTTTTGTCTGGAGCGGGTCTATCCGCTGGCGTCGTACGTCACGGTGAATATTTCTTCGCCGAACACCAAGGACCTGCGCGACTTGCAAAACGAGGACACGTTGCCGCGCCTGCTGGGCGCGCTGCGCGAACGCCAGGAACAGCTCGCCGGGCAACATCGCGTCCGCAAACCCGTGCTGCTGAAGATCGCGCCCGATCTGGATGAGGCGCAGATGGATTCGATCGCACAGGCGGCGCTGGACACGCGCGTCGACGGCCTGATCTGCACCAACACCACGATCGATCGCTCCGCGATCGCTGCGGAGCCGCTTGCGAACGAAGCGGGCGGTCTGTCGGGCAGGCCATTGTTCGAAAAGTCGACCGCGATCCTGAGCGGGATGGCGCAGCGCCTGGCGGACAGGATTCCCCTGATCGGCGTCGGCGGCGTGCTCACCGGGAGCAACGCGGCGGAAAAACTCGATGCCGGCGCAAGCCTCGTGCAGATTTATACGGGCCTGATCTATCGCGGACCGTGGTTGCTGACGGAGTGCGTCGAGGAAATCCGGCGGCAGCGCGGAAACGACCATGGCGACTGAGGCGGCTCCGGTCGAACTCGGCGGCTACACGCTGCTGGAAGACGCGAGTCTGCGTGCGCGCAATACGCTGCGGGTGGATGCACGCGCCAGCTTGCTCGCGGAGGTACGCGACGCGAATGCACTGCCGAAATTGCTGGAGTGGCCGGCACTGCGTGGAATACGCACGCTGGTGCTGGGCGAAGGCAGCAACGTGCTCTTCGCCGGAAACTTCGATGGCCTGATCGTCACACTGAAGACGCGCGGCATCGAAATCGCCGGCGAGGACGAACGTTCCGCCCGCTTGCGGATCGCCGGAGGCGAACACTGGAACGACGTGGTGCGCTGGTCGCTCTCGCGTGGCTTGTGCGGACTGGAAAACCTGAGCCTGATTCCCGGCACTGCCGGTGCCGCGCCGGTGCAGAACATCGGCGCCTACGGCGTGGAACTGGAGGAATTCGTGCGCACGGTCGAGGCGTTCGACCTGCGCGAAAAGCGGCTCGCGATATTCGACCAGACCGATTGTGCATTCGCCTACCGCGATTCGCGCTTCAAGCGCGAACCGGATCGCTGGCTGATCACCGCGCTCGAGCTGGAGCTACCGAAATCGCGCGAGCCGTTTCTCGGCTATGCCGGCGTGCGCGAGGAACTCGCCGCGATGCATGTCGATGGAGCCCCGACTCCGGTGCAGGTCGCCGAAGCGGTGGTGCGGCTGCGCACCCGCAAGCTGCCCGATCCCGCGCTGATTCCGAACGCGGGCAGCTTCTTCAAGAATCCGATCCTGCCACGCGAGCAGGCGGAAGAGCTGAAGCGCGAACATCCCGCGTTGCCGATGTGGCCGTCGGAGGGCGCGGATGCGAAGCTTTCCGCGGCGTGGCTGATCGAGACCTGCGGTTTCAAGGGCGCACGCGAAGGCGATGCCGGCATTTCGGATCGCCATGCGCTGGTGCTGGTAAACCATGGAAAGGCCTCCGGCGCGCAGCTCTGGGCTTTGGCGCAACGAGTGCGCGATGGGGTGCAGGCGCACTTCGGCCTGAGGCTGGAACCGGAGCCGCGAATCGTCGGCGCCGTGGCATAGCCCGGAAGTCCGCCTTGGCGAGCCTCCGGGCCGCGGCTAGCATCGCGCGATTGCCACCCACCTACCGGAGTCCTTCATGACCAAGTTCGGCAAGCTCAAACCTCTCGTGCTCGGCTTCATGCTGGCCGGTGCAGCGTGGACGGCTGCGGACACGCCGGCGACTGCGGCAAGCGCGACGCCACAGGCAACGCAGAAAGAAAATGTATTGCGAGCAACACTCGACAACGGCCTGCGCGTGGTGATCGTGCGCGACACGCTTTCGGCGATGGTGACCACGCAGATCACTTATCTCGCCGGCAGCTACGAGGCGCCGCAGGGCTTCCCGGGCACCGCGCACGCGCTGGAACACATGATGTTCCGCGACGCGAAAGGACTGACCGGCGCGCAGTTGAACGAGATGACCGGCAAGATGGGCGGCGACAACAACGCCTTCACGACCAACGATGCGACGCAATACTATTTCGTCGCACCGTCGCAATACCTGGAAGTGCTGCTGCACATCGAGGCCGCGCGGATGCGTGGCGCGCTGATGTCCGACAAGGACTGGAACCTCGAGAAAGGCGCGATCGAGCAGGAAGTTTCGCGCGATATTTCCGACCCCGGTTATC
This sequence comes from Rhodanobacteraceae bacterium, assembly GCA_036503375.1. Lineage (GTDB taxonomy): Bacteria > Pseudomonadota > Gammaproteobacteria > Xanthomonadales > Rhodanobacteraceae > 66-474. The sequence continues at coordinate 4,983 of DASXWZ010000130.1, forward strand.
TCGCCACCGCTCAGGCCGAGCGCCTGATTTTTGCCGGCACCGGTTACGCGGAGGACGCGCTCGGCACGCGGCCCTCCTTCGACAAGACCACCGGCAAGACCCTGCGAGATTTCTACAATGCGTGGTACCAGCCCAACAATGCGATCCTTGTGATCGTCGGCGACGTGGATCCGCAAGCCACACTGGCCAAGGTCAAGGATCTGTTCGGCACCATCGCCGAGGCCAGGCTGCCCGAACGCGCGCCGCTGAAGCTGGAACCTTTCAAGCCCCAAACCATCGCGCGCAGCACGCCCGACGCGGTCGGGCAGGTGCAGTTTCTGTATCGCATGCCCGGCTACAAATCGAAGGACTACGCGGCCGGGGAGATCCTGATGGACGCGCTCTCGAACGCGCGCAGCGATCTTTCCGAACTCGCCGCGCAAGGCAAGGTGTTGCAGGCGTACGCGGGCGTTGAGGGCTTCAGTCTCGCCGGCGGTGGCATCGTGGGTGTTTCTTTCCCGCGCGGCGGCGACAGCAAGCAGGCGGGCGCGTACATGGACGCCGCGCTCGATCAGATCCTGAAGAACGGCGTGCCGGCCGATCTGGTCGAAGCCGCGAAAAAATCCGAACTGGCGCAATTCGAATTCAACAAGAACAGCGCGGTATCGCAGGCGAGCGCGTGGTCGCAGGCGCTGGCCTGGCAGGGGCTGGATTCTCCCGAGGAAGCCGAACAGCAGATCCGCGATGTCACCGTCGACGACGTCAACCGCATCGCGCGCGAATACCTGAAGCCCGGCCAGCACGTCACGATCGTGCTCACGCCCGACCCGAACGGCAAACGGCCGCCAGACAGTTCCGGTTTCGGTGGCACCGAATCCTTCGCCGGCAACGACAAGCTGGATGCGCCGCTGCCGGGCTGGGCCGCAAGCGCGCTCGCGAAACTCGACATGCCGCACTGGACGCTCGCGCCGGTGTCCATGAAGCTCGACAACGGCATCACGTTGATCGTGCAGCCCGAGTCGATCAGCAAGACGGTCACGGTCGTCGGCCACGTCGATCACGACGACCACCTGCAGGAACCCGCCGGCAAGGATGGCGTCGGGCAATTGCTGGGCGCACTGTTCGATTACGGCACCACCTCGCTCGACCGCACCGCCTTCCACAAGGCGCTGGACGAGATCGCGGCGAACGAAAGCGGCGGCAGCGATTTCACTCTGGCGGTGCCGAGCGGGGACTTCGACCGCGGCATGCAACTGCTCGCCGACAACGAGCTGCATCCCGCGTTGCCGCAGTCGGCGTTCGCCGTGCAGCAGCAGACGCTGTCGCGCACGCTGGCCGGCCAGTTGCAATCGCCGGAATACAAGATGATGCGCGCGTTCAGGCAAGGCCTGTTGCCGAAAGGCGATCCGGGCTTGCGCGAAGCCACGCCGCAATCGGTCGGCAAATTGTCGTTGCAGGATGCGAAGAACTATTACGCCGCGACTTATCGCCCCGATCTCACCACGATAGTGGTCGTCGGCGACGTCACGCCGGAGCAGGCCAAGGGGGTCGTCGAAAAATACTTCGGTGACTGGAAGGCGAACGGCCCGAAGCCTGACGTCATTCCGAAGCCGGTGCCGCTGAACCCGCCTTCCTACACCGTGGTGCCGAACGCATTCGCGGCGCAGGACCAGGTGCTGATCGGGCAGGCCCTCGGTCTCGACCTGCACAATCCTGACCGGTACGCGCTGCAACTCGGCAACGACGTGCTCGGCGGCAACGGTTTCGCCTCGCGGCTGATGGTCGACATCCGCGTCAAGCACGGCTACGCGTATGGCGCGGGTTCCGGTTTGCAGGTGGATCGTTCGCGCTCGATGTTCTACGTGCAGTACGGCAGCGATCCGGGCAAGGTCGCGCCCGTGGATGCACTGGTGCGGCAGAACCTCGAGGCGATGCAGAACACGCCCGTCACCGCGGCGGAGCTGGACAACGCGCGCCAGTACGAGATCCGTTCGATACCGGTCGAAGTATCATCGGTCAATCGCATCGCGCGCTCGCTGCTGAACTGGAGCTACAAGGGCGAGCCTTTGAACCAGCCCATGATCGCGGCCGATCACTACCTGCACCTCACCGCACCGCAGGTGCAGGACGCCTTCAGGAAATACATGAAGCCGAAAAACCTGGTGCAGGTGGTGCAGGGACCGGCGCCGGCGAAGCACTGAAGTCGGCGTCAAGCCGGAGCAATCAGACGTTCGGCGCCGCCAGGATCGGCGTCGAACGCCGCGGCGGCCGGATGTCCGGCAGAAACACTGCCAGCATTCCCAGCAACGGCAGGAACGCGCAGACGTCGTAGACGAATACGATGCCGTAGTGGTCGGCGATCACGCCGAGCACGGCTGCGCCGATGCCGCCCATTCCGAACGAGAATCCGTAGAACAAACCCGACATCACGCCGATGCGGTGCGGCACCATGTCCTGCGCATAGACGATGATCGCCGGGAAGGCCGAGGCGATGCCGATGCCGATCACCACGCTCAATGCGGTGGTCCATGCGAGCCCGACGTGCGGCAGCAGCAGGGTGAATGGCGCCACGCCCAGGATCGAAACCCAGATCACCCACTTGCGACCGATGCGATCGCCGATCGGCCCGCCGATCATGCTGCCCGTGGCGACGGCGGCGAGGAACACGAACAGGTGGATCGTCGCATCCTGCGCGGTCAGTCCGAAACGGTGGATCAGATAGAACTCGTAATAGCTGCTGATGCTGGCGAGATAAAAGTATTTCGAAAAGAGCAGCATCAGCAGCACGCCGATCGTGCGGACGACCAGCGGCCTGGGATAACGCGGACCCTCTGCAACGCTGCGGTGCCGGCGCTCGTTGAGGTGCGCGTGATACCAGCGGCCGACCTGCAACAGGACGACGATGGCGAGCAGCGCGATCAACACCGCCCAGCCCACGCTGCCGCGGCCATAGCGCAGCACCACCCAGCCGGCCAGCAGCGGACCCATTGCGGAGCCGATGTTGCCGCCGATCATGAAGACCGATTGCGCAAGCCCGAAACGCCCGCCGGACGCCAGTCGCGCCACGCGCGAGGATTCCGGATGGAATACCGAGGAACCGCAGCCGACCAGGGCCACCGCACACAACAGGATCGCGTAGCTCGGCGCGACCGACAGCAGCGCCAACCCGGCCAGCGTGAAGCACATCCCGACCGGCAGCGAATACGGCATGGGCCGTTTGTCCGTCACCATGCCGACCACGGGCTGCAGCAGCGACGCGGTCAACTGGAAGGTCAGCGTGATCGCGCCGATCTGGAAGAAGCTGAGATGGAAATCGCCCTTGAGCAGCGGGTAGATCGCCACGATCAGCGACTGCATCATGTCGTTGAGCAGGTGCGAGAAACTGATCGCGCCGAGGACGCCGAAGCGGGTGGCGTCTTCGTGATGCGAAGCCGCGGCATCGGCCGAAGTGGTTTCGTTCACTTCATCGCTTCCGCCGCCGCGACCACGTCTGCTTCGCCCGGCAGCACCAGCAGCGCGGCTCCGGCCAATGGCGTGTAGGTATCGGCGCCGACTACCCGACTCAACGGCCTTTTGCCGAAGCCGGCTTCCACGACCGCGGTGATGATGCCCTCGCCCACGCCGGCGCTCCTGCGGCCTTCGTCCAGCACCAGAATGCGCTTCGCCGACTTCGCCTGTTCGGCAATGAACCGGTCGTTCAAAGGCGCCAGCCAGCGCAGGTCTACCACGCGCGTCTTCCACTTCAGCTTCTTTTCGATTTCTCGCGCGGCGCGCAGCGCCATCGGCACGCCATTGCCGAAGGTGAAGATCACCAGGTCACTCGCATCTTCGTCGTAGACGCGGCCTTCG
>DASXWZ010000131.1:0-1649 GCA_036503375.1 Rhodanobacteraceae bacterium
TCGTCACCAAGATGCCGCTGCACGACAGCCGTGGCCGCGTGATGGGGCTCCTCGGCATCGCGCGCGACATCACCGAGGAACTGGACCTGCGCCAGCTCGCCGAGCGCCGCGCCGACGAGATGCGCGCGCTGTTCACCAACAATCCGCTGCCCGTGGTGATATTCGCCATCACCGACCTGCACGTGCTGGACGCCAATCCCGCCGCGCTGCGTTGCTACGGCTACAGCCGCGAGGACATTCTCAAGCTGAGCCTGCCGGACCTGTGCTCCGAAGCCGACGCCGCGCGCCTGCGCGACAACCTGCGCGGCAACGCGCGCCGGCTGCCGCCGGGGAGCGTGCCATACCGCCATCGCCGCAAGGACGGCCAGGAATTCGACACGCAGACCGACACCGGCACGCTGCGCTTCGACAGCACGCCGGCGCGGCTGATGATCGTGCGCGATCTTTCCGCCGAGCGCGGCCTGCAACGGGACCTGCACGATTCCGAGCGGCGTTACGCCGATCTGGTCGAATCGGGCCTGGGCATGGTGTGGATGCACGATCTCGATGGCCGCCTGCTGCGCGTCAATGCGGCGATGGCGCAGGCGCTGGGTTACGAGCGCGAGGAATTGCTGGGCCGCAATCTCGGCGAATTCATCGCCGAGGAATCGCAGGCGGTATTCGAGGAATACCTCGAACGCACGCACAACCTGCGCCGCGACGCCGGCGTGATCCACCTGGTCGCGCGCAACGGCGAGCGCCGCGTGTGGCAATACCGCAGCGTCTACTACCCGGACGCCGAGCCGATGCCGTACGTGCTCGGTTCCGCGCAGGACGTGACCCTGCGCCAGCAGTACGAATCGCGGCTGCGCGAACAGAACGTGCGCGACGCGTTGACCCAGTGTTACAACCGTCGTTATCTCGAATTGTTCTCCAACCGCGCTGCGCGCGAGCAGCGCTGGGGTTGCGTGGTGGTGGACGTGGACCACTTCAAGCAGATCAATGACCAGCATGGCCACCATCGTGGCGACGAGGTGCTGCGTGAAATCGCCACCCTGCTGCAGCGCAATTCTCGCGCGGGCGACGCCGTGGTGCGCCTGGGCGGCGACGAATTCGCGGTGATCCTCACCCAGGCCTCCGAGGAATCCGCGCGCGAAATCACCGCGCGCCTCAGCGCCGCTTCCGCCACCGGACCCGCCAGCTTCTCGCTGGGCTGGTCCATTCGCGAAGACGACGAACCACTGGACTCCACCCTGCGCCGCGCCGACAAGGCACTGCTGCGCGCGCGAATGGAGCAGCGGGGCATGCACGCGCAGGACGACCGCATGCCGCCGCGGGATCGCGCGCATTGACTCGTGCCGCGCTGACATGCGCGGTTACTTTCGTTGAAGGTAACCAAAATATTCCTTCTCCCGCTTGCGGGAGAAGGTGGCGCGAAGCGCGGGATTAGGGTGTCGCGCACTGAGTGCGCTGCTTTCATCGAACAAACTTCGACATCCATGTCTTTTTCCGCTCGCCTCCAAGGCGAGCGGGCTACTTTTGTTTCGGCAAAAGTAGCCAAAACCATTGCGCCGGCATGACGGTCGAGCCAACGTCCGGTTGGCCTGCGAACTCACTTGCAAGCAGCCGTCCATGGATCGCTTCCCGGCTCACACATCCATGTGCGGGCG
>DASXWZ010000132.1:0-13493 GCA_036503375.1 Rhodanobacteraceae bacterium
ACGATCGCCAGTCGCGGACGCTTTTCGATCGCGGCATCCAGCCGACTGCGCGCCTCGGAATCCAGCCAGCGGCCGCCATCGGCGAGCGCGCGGCGCAGGCGGCGCGGCAATCTGTTGCGCAGGTTCGCTCCGGCGCTGGCCGCTTCCTCGCGCAAGGTCGGCTTGATCACCAGCTTGTAGTAGTCGGTCATCGCCTGGAAGCGATGGGTCAGCAATGCCTTCAGCGTCTCCGCATCCGGAAGGTTGACGTTCGGGCGCACGTCCAGCGATGGCGCCACGCGCAACACTTTCGCCAGACCGATCTTCTGCAGGCCGCAGATGATCGCCCAGCCCATGTCGAACTCGAAGCGCCGCAGCGCGAAGCGCGCGGAACTCGGAAAGGCGTGGTGATTGTTGTGCAGTTCCTCGCCGCCGATCCAGAAGCCCCATGGCGTCAGGTTGGTCGCGGTGTCCGCGGTTTCGAAATTGCGGTAGCCCCACCAGTGACCGACGCCGTTGACCACACCAGCGGCCCAGAACGGAATCCAGGCCATCTGCACGGCCCAGATCGCCGCACCGAGTGCGCCGAAGAGCAGCAGGTTGATCACCATCATCAGGCTGACGCCGAGATACGGGTACCTGGAATAAAGGTGACGTTCGATCCAGTCATCCGGCGTGCCGCGACCGTATTTCTCGAGATCGTTGCCGTTGGCCGCCGCGACGCGATAGAGCTCCGCGCCCTGGAAGAACACCTTGCCGATACCCAGCACCTGAGGACTGTGCGGATCGGCCTCGGTTTCACAATTGGCGTGGTGCTTGCGATGCACCGCCACCCATTCCTTCGTCACCATGCCGGTCGACAGCCAGCTCCAGAACCGCAGCACGTGCGACACCAGCGGGTGGAAATCCACGCCGCGATGCGCCTGCGAGCGGTGCAGGTACAAGGTCACCGCGAAAATGGTGAGCTGGGTGGTGACCAGCAGGTAAAGGGCGATGCCCAGCCAGCCCGATTGGGACAGGCCGTGACTGGCGAAGTTGAGAAGAGTGTCGATCATTGAATCCGGTACCGCGGACAGACGTCCGCTCAGGGGGTGCGGGAGGTTTGCAGGAATGATGCCGAGACGGTCCCAGTCTAGGGGAACCGTCCGATGCCTGCCACCTGCTTGTGATGGGGATATGCGGCCGGCCACAATGCGTTGCAAGTCGCGTTCGGGTCGATGGCCACATGTCTTCAGGTTCGTCTTTGTTGCAGCTCGAGCACGTCAGCCGGCGTTTGTCCGGGCGTCAGGTCATCGACGATGTGACCTTCGGCGTCGCCCGCGGCGAGGTGCTGGGCCTGCTGGGCGTCAACGGCGCGGGCAAATCGACCACGCTGGCGATGATCGCGGGCGTGCTGGCGCCGGATGCGGGCACGGTAAAGCTCGATGGACGCGATCTGCACGAGCTTTCCGCCAGCGCGCGAGCGCGCGTCGGCTACCTGCCGGAAAACGTGCCGCTGTGGCCTGAATTGACCGTGCGCGAGTATCTGGATGCCTGTGGGCGTCTGCGCGGCCTGGATCGCGCTTCACGCAAACGCGGCATCGATCGCGAGCTGCTGCGGCTGGATCTGTCCGGACTGGCGAACCGCCTCAGCGGCCAGTTGTCGCTGGGCCAGAAGCGCCGGCTGGGACTGGCGCAGGCGCTGCTGCACGATCCGGAATTGCTGGTACTGGATGAGCCGGGCAACGGCCTGGATCCGGTGCAGACCACGCAACTGCGGGAGTTGATCCGCACCCTTTCCGAATCGCGCGCCACGATCATCTCCACGCACGTGCTGAGCGAAGTCGAAGCGATGTGCGACCGCGTGGTGATCCTGCACGAGGGACAGGTGCGTTTCGATGCGCCGCTGGCGCAGGACCGCGGCGCACTGGACCGCGCTTTTCTCGCGATCGCGCGCGGCAAGGTGGCTGCTGCGGCATGAGAGGAATGCCATAAACATGTTTTCGATCGCGCGCCTCGACCTGAAACGGCTGTGCGTGCGTCCGTTCGCCTGGACGCTGGGCGCGATCACGCTGGCCATCGTCGCGTGGTTGTTCCTGCTCGACCTCAACGCCTTCCTCGCCGCGCAGCCGAAACTCGCGGCGGAGCCCGGCAATCTCGGCTACACCGATCTGGTGGCGGCGCCGCATCTTCTGACATTCGTGCAGTTGTCGTTGCTGATCGCCCCGCTGATCACGATGCACGCGATCGCCGGCGAGCGGCGCGCGCACACACTGCCGCTGCTGCTCGCTGCAGGGCTTTCAGCCGCGCGCATCGTGCTCGGCAAATTCTTCGCCGCGCTCGTTTACCTGTGGCTGTTGCTGATCCTGGTCGCGCTGCTGCCGCTGACGCTGGCGCATGCGACTTCGCCCGACTGGGGCCAATTCGGTGCGGCGCTGCTGGGTTGCGCACTGTGCGTGGCGGCTTTCGCCGCGATCGGCGTCGCCTGTTCGGCTTTCGCGTCGCATCCCGCCGTGGCGGCCATGGCAGCGTTGCTGATCGCGCTGGTCCTGACGATGCTGGACACGGGCGCGCGAATCAGCGGGGTGCAGAGCGGCTGGCTCGACTATCTTGCGCTTCCCACGCACCTCACGCCTTTCATGCACGGGCTGGTGCGCAGCATGGACGTGATCTATTTCGTATTGATCATTGCGTTGTCGCTGTCGCTCGCGGCGCGCCGGCTGGCCGCAACCAAGGTGCGCGGCTGATGCGGCGCCTCGGTGAACGCGCGGACGCATGGTTCTACGCCGCGCTGCTGCTGGTCGCCGCGGCCTGCATCGCGCTGCTGTCGGCGCGATTCGATTTCACCGCCGACTGGAGCCGCGGCGCGCGCGCCAGCATCTCGCAGCAATCCCGGGCGATCCTGAAGCAACTGCCGGGCGAGCTTGACGTGGTGAGCTACGCGCGAGCGGACGGCGGCTTGCGCGAGCAAATCCGCAGCTTCCTGGAACGCTGGCAGCGCTTCAAGCCGGACCTGAAACTGTCCTTCGTCGATCCTGATGCCGATCCCGCCGCGATGCGACGGGCCGGAGTCAGCGTGGACGGCGAGATCGTGTTGAAGTGGCACGGCCGCGAGCAGCATGTCGTGCAACTGGACGAGCACGATTTCGGCAACGCGCTGGCGCGGCTGACGCGCGGACGCGACCGGCTGGTCGCGTTCGTCACCGGTGACGGCGAACGCGCGCCGGACGGCAAGGCCAACGCCGACGTCAGCGATTTCGCCGCGCAACTGGCGCAGCAGGGCATCCGCGCGTTGTCGCTCAACCTGGCGCAGAACGCTGTCGTGCCGCGCAACGCCGACCTTGTCGTTCTGGCCAGTCCGCAGGCGGAACTCTCGCCGCAATCGGTGAAGGCGCTGACCGACTGGATCGCGCGTGGCGGCAATTTCCTGTGGCTGACCGAACCTGGCAACGACGATCTCGGCCTGTCGCCGCTCGGCCAGGCGCTCGACGTGCGCGTGTTGCCGGGCTTGCTGGTGGACGGTGCCGGCGCCAAGCTCGGCATCGGCGATCCACGCATGGTCGTCGCCAACGATTATCCGGCTCAGGCGATCACGCGCGGGTTCCAGGTCAATACGCTGTTCCCGCAAACTGCCGCGCTTGCCGCCGCCAGCGGTGCGCAATGGTCGATCCAGCCCATCCTCAGCAGCAGCGCGCAGAGCTGGAACCAGGTCGCGCCGATCGATCCCACGCAGCCGTCGACGATCAAATACGACGCGAGCACAGGCGAGCTGCGCGGTCCGCTGGATTTCGGTTTCGCGCTTTCGCGCCTTTCGCCCAGCCCCGACAAGAGCGAGCAACGCGCGGTGGTGATCGGCGACGGCGATTTTCTTTCCAACACGTATTTGGGCAACGGCGGCAACCGCGCCTTCGGACAGCGGGTGTTCGACTGGTTGCTGGGCGATGACGCTCTGGTTGCATTGCCGCCGCCCGGCGCACCCGATCGTGTGATCCACGTGACACAGACCGATCTCGCGCTGGTGACCTGGGGCTGGCTGGTGGCGGCGCCCATCCTCCTGCTCGTCATCGGCGCCGTGATTGGACTGCGGCGGCGCAGGCGTTGATGAAGCGCGCGTGGCGCAATCGACTGTCGTTGTTGTGCGTGGCGATTGCGCTGGTTGCAGCCGTGCTGTGGTTCGGCTGGCGCGATCAGCAGCGCTCGCCGGTGGAACTGACCGATCTCGATGCGGATTCGATCACGCGCGTCGAACTGACGATCGCGCAGGGCGCGCCGCAGGTTTTCGAAAAGCGCGACGGCCACTGGTGGCGTATCGCACCCACGAAAATGCGCGGCAACGACGAACGCGTGCAACGATTGGCGAACCTAGCGGCAACACCCGTAGCGCGGTGGGTCAATGGCAATGAATTCGACCCGGCGAAGATCGGTCTGGCGTCGCCCGCGGCCACGCTGGTGCTTGACGGCGTGCACCTGCGTTATGGCGCGCTGAGCGCGCTGGACGAACTGCGCTACGTGCAGGTCGGCGACCGTGTCGCGCTGGTGCAGCGGCAATATTCGCCGGAGATCACTCTGGCGATGAAGTCGGTCGGCAACTGATGCCCGAGCTACCCGAAGTCGAAACCACGCGTCGCGGCATCGCACCGCACGTCGAAGGTCGCGTGATCGATCGCGTGATCCTGCGCCGCAACGACCTGCGCTGGCCGATTCCGCGCGCGATTCGGATCAAATTGCCCGGTCAGCGCATCGAGACCGTCACGCGCCGCGCCAAATGGCTGCTGCTGCACACGCAGGCCGGCGCCGCGCTGCTGCACCTGGGCATGTCCGGCTCGCTACGCATTGTCGATGCGCACGCAAAACCTCGTGTGCACGACCATTACGATCTGGTGCTGGATTCGGGCAAGGCGCTGCGCTTCAACGATCCGCGCCGCTTCGGTTCATTGCTGTGGCAGAAGGCGGGCGAAACACACCGATTGCTGCGCGATCTCGGCCCGGAGCCCTTGTCCGCGGAATTCGACGGCGAGTGGCTGTGGGCGCGTTCGCGCGGACGCAGCGCGCCGGTGAAGAGTTTCCTGATGGACCAGGCCAATGTCGTCGGCGTCGGCAATATCTATGCGAGCGAAGCGCTGTTCGCCGCCGGCATCCATCCCAAACGCGCGGCCGGTTCGGTGTCACGCGCGCGCTACAAGAAACTCGCGGAAGAAATCCGCCGCGTGCTGCTGCATGCGATCACCCGCGGCGGCACCACCCTGCGCGATTTCCTTGCGCCAGACGGCGCGCCCGGTTACTTCGAGCAGGAGTTGTTCGTCTATGGCCGCGGCGGCGAGCCGTGCAAGGTCTGCGGCACGAAGATCCGCAGCGCGGTCATCGGGCAGCGGATGACGTATTGGTGCCCGAAGTGCCAGAGGTAGGAGCGCGCCTGCGCGCGAATCGTAGAAAACCATCCTACCCAACCCTCCCCTTGAAGGGTAGGCAAAAGCTGTCATTGCCAAGCGCACCTATGCCGGCCACTGAAACTCCACGTGCACATTGTTGAACTGCGGATCCTCCAGCGATCCGCCAAGGTGCGCGATCAATCCCTGCGGCAGGCCTTCGGCTTCCAGCGCTGTGCCGTCGACGAAACGCATGCCCTGCGCCTGCAGTTCCACCAGCCGCGTCGCCACCACGCCGGCGCGTTCGACTTCGGTTTGCGGCACCCGGCGGATGCTGACATCCGGGCGCGCGAACTTGCGCAGGCCGCGCGTGCGCACCCACGCGCCATCCTCCTCGTCATTGCAGAGGATCAGCACGTGTTCGCGCGGCGACGCGCCGCCATCGGCGCAGCGCTCGCGCCACACATCGGCCGGAAACAGCGCCAGGATCTGCGGATCGACGACGACCGTACCGCCGACATCCAGCAACGCACCGACCACGCCGAGGGTATCGCGCAGATAGTCGAGCGATTCCGGATCGTTTAGCTCGCCGCGCAACATGATGCACTCGGGTGCCGCGCGCGCGGTCTTGTAGGTTTCCGGATCGTCGCTGCGCAACACTTCGCCCAGAGCGCCGCGCAAGGGATGGCCTTCCCAGTGCGCCAGCGTGTGCTTGTCGAAGCGATGCATCGTGACGCCCGCCGGCAGGCCGGTGCTGCCGTGTCGACCGATATCCAGCTTCAGTTCCTCAGGAAACTCGCCGAACACGAAATACAGCAGCATCGCACGCGCATCCGAGCGCCAGAAATACGGTCGCGTCCACGGCGCGGCTTCGATCATCGGGTTTTCTCCTGGTCGCGCAGCGGCAGCGCGGGTTGCTGCGCTTCGATGCGGCCTTCGCCGCCCATGATCCGTTTGAACTCGGCGCGGCTTACCGAGACATAGCGCTCGTTGCCGCCGATCTCGACCTGCGGACCGGACTTCACCGCGCGGCCGCGCTCGTCGACACGCACCACCATCGTCGCCTTCTTGCCGGTGTGGCAGATGGTCTTGATCTCGTGCAGCTCGTCGGCCCAGGCCAGCAGCCACTGGCTGCCTTCGAACAGCTCGCCGCGAAAGTCCGTGCGCAATCCGTAGGTGAGCACGGGAATGCGCAGCGCGTCGACCACGTCGGTCAGTTGCCAGACCTGCGCCTTGTCGAGGAACTGCGCCTCGTCCACCAGCACGCAGTGCAACCGCCCATGCGCCGCGATGTCCGCATCGGCCAGCGCGCGCAGGTCGTCGTCGCGACGAAAGACCGTCGCCTGCGCGGCAAGACCGATGCGCGAGGAGATCGTTGCCGTGCCCTCCCGCGTATCCACCGACGGCTTCAGGATCAGCGTGCGCATGCCGCGTTCGCGATAGTTGTAGGCGCTCTGTAGCAGCGTCGTGGTCTTGCCGGCGTTCATCGCCGAGAAATAGAAGTAGAGCTTCGCCATAGGCCGGCGATGGTAGCGCGGCCGCGGAATTCGCGTCCGTTACAATGCGGCGCTCCCGCCTTCCGTTCCCTTCATGCTCAATCCGCAACAACGCTCCGCCGTCGAATACTGCGACGGTCCCTTGCTGGTGCTGGCCGGCGCAGGCTCCGGCAAGACCCGCGTGATCGCCGAGAAGATCGCGCACCTGATTGCGCGCGGCGTCGCGCCCGCGCACAAGATCGCCGCGATCACCTTCACCAACAAGGCCGCGCGCGAGATGCGCGAACGCGTGGCGAAGCGGATCAAGGCCGACGATGCCGATGCCTTGAGCGTGTGCACTTTCCACGCGCTGGGTTTGAAATTCCTGACAGTAGAACACGCGCGCGCCGGACTGCGCCGCGGCTTCTCGGTGCTGGATGCGGACGACAGCGCGCAGCTCGTCAAGGAACTCGCGGGCGCGTCGGTGAAACCCGAGCAGTTGTTTCTGTTGCGCAATTTATTGTCGCGCGCGAAGAACGAGGGTCTGACGCCGGAAGCGGCGCTGGACGTGGCTTCCAGCCCGCGCGAGCTGGAAGCAGCGCGGATCTACGAGAGATATCAACAGCGCCTCGCCGCGTTCAACGCGGTCGATTTCGACGACCTGATCCGGCTGCCGCTCGCGGTGCTGGAGTGCGATGCGGAGGCGCGCGAAGCGTGGCGCGAGCGCATCCGATATCTGCTGGTGGACGAGTGCCAGGACACCAATGCTGCGCAATATGCGCTGCTGAAACTGCTGGCCGGCGAGCGCGGCGCGTTCACCTGCGTGGGCGACGACGACCAGTCCATCTACGCCTGGCGCGGCGCCGATCCCGGCAATCTCGACAAGCTGGCGCACGACTATCCGGCGCTGCGCGTCATCAAGCTGGAACAGAACTACCGCTGCGGCCAGCGCATCCTGCGCGCGGCCAATGCCCTGATCGCCAACAATCCGCACGCGCACGCCAAGAAACTCTGGAGCGCGCACGGCGAAGGGGAGCGCATCCGCGTATTCGAATGCCGCGACGGCGAGCACGAGGCCGAGCGCGTAGCCGCCAACCTGATCCACCTGCGCGAGAAACATTCGCTGGCGTGGTCGGACTGCGGGGTCCTGTATCGCGGCAACCACCAGTCGCGCGCGCTGGAAAAAGCGTTGCGCCTGAGCCGGATTCCGTATCACCTCACCGGCGCCTTGAGCTTCCTCGACCGCCACGAAGTGAAGGACGTGCTGGCGTACCTGCGCCTGCTCGCCAATCCGGACGATGACGCGGCCTTCCTGCGCGTGGTCAACGTGCCGCGGCGCGAGATCGGCGCGACCACGCTGGAAAAACTGGGGACTCTTGCGCAGTCCAAACACCTGTCGCTGCTGCGCGCCGCACGCAACGATTCGGTGCTGAAGCAACTGCCCGCGCGCGCGGCATCCTCGCTGGCCGGATTCGTCGCGCTGCTGGACGGCCTGCACGCCGAAGCCGCGCACATCCGCGCCGGCGAGCTGGTCGAAGAGCTTCTGCGGCGCAGCGGTTACGCGCAACACGTGGCGGCTTCATCGCGCGACGCGGCACTCAACGAGCGGCGCATGGGCAACATCCGCGAACTCGTCGAATGGTTCCGCGCGATGGACAAGGGGCGCGCGCGCGCCGGCGATCTTGCCGCGCAACTCGCGCTGCTGGCGCACGCCGATCGCGACGACGGCGGCGACGCGGTGCGGCTGATGACCTTGCACGCCGCGAAAGGTTTGGAGTTCCGCTGCGTGCACATCGTCGGCCTGGAAGACGGCACGCTGCCGCACGAGGGCGCGCTCGACGAAGGCCGTCTGGACGAGGAGCGCCGCCTGCTCTACGTCGGCATCACCCGCGCGAAGGAATTGCTGGTGCTGAGCCACTGCGCGCAGGCACGCCGTTACGGGCAGGTGTTGGCGCACAAACCCAGCCGCTTCCTCGAAGAATTGCCGTCGTCCGACCTGCATCGCGAAGGCGTCGATCCGGACGCCGACGCGCAGGCGCGCCGCGAAGTCGCCGCAGCGCATCTGGAACGGCTGGCGGCGATGCTGGGTTAGATCAACTCCGCCACTTCCAGCTCGTTCTTCAGGTACGCGTAGTAAATCGGCGCGGCGACCACGCCCGGCAGGCCGAATGCGGCTTCCATCACCAGCATCGCCAGCAGGATTTCCCAGGCGCGCGCGCGGATCTGACCGCCCATGATGGTGGCGTTCAAGAAATATTCGAACTTGTGGATCAGCACCAGGAACACCAGCGCGCCCAGCGCTACCCACAGCGAAACTGACAACGCGACGATCACGATCAGCGTGTTGGAAATGAGATTCCCGACCACCGGCAGCAGGCCGACGACGAAGGTGATCGCGATCAGCGTCTTGGCCAGCGGCAGGTGCACGCCCAGCAACGGCAGCACGATCAGCAGGAAGATCGCTGTAAAGATGGTGTTGAGCGCGGCGATCTTGACCTGCGCGAACACGATGTTGCGGAACGCCAGCGCCAGCCGCGCGCAACGCGCGGAGAGATCCTGCCGCAGCGGGCCATGCCGCGGCGAAGGCCGCTCGTGCGCCAGCGCTATCAGCGCGCCGAGGATGAGGCCGACCAGGATGCGCCCGAACACGTGCAGCGTTTCCTTGCCGACCAGTTGCAACTGCTGCGAATGTTCGCGCGCAAGGTTGGTGGCGCTGGCGCGAATTCCCTCGGTGCTCTCGGGCAGGTGCGAGCTGATCCATAGCGGCAACTGCGCCCGCGCCTTGTCGATCAGCGGCATCATGCGATCGAACACGGTACCCGGATCGCCGATCTCGCTGCGGAAGAATGCGATCGCGCCGAAAATCAGCAGCGCGACCAGTCCGACGATCACCGCCGCCAGCACCCCGACCAGGATCTGCCGCGCCAGCGCACCGGAAATGCGGCCCTCGAGCAGCGGCACCAGCGCATCCACCAGTACGTACACCAGGAGGCCCGCGATCAGCGCAGGCAACAGGTGCAGGAACATGACCAGCAGCAACGCGGCCATCGCGGCGGCGTAGCTGACGGCGGGCGTCCAGCGGGCGGTGTTGGCGTCCATGAACGTTCGAGATGTCGATCGGAAGCGCAGTGTGGCAGCGCGATCAGGCCACGCCAAGTAAACTGTCGCGCCGCCATGGGGAACATCATGCACAAGCCTCTCGCCCTCGCCTGCACCGCCGTGCTGTGCCTCGCCGGTTGCGCCGCGCAGATGCCGAAAACTCCGCCGCCCGCCGCGGCCGCGCCGCAGCTCGCGCCCGACGACAGCCTGTACGCCACGTTGTGGCAACAGAACGCGATCGAACACGATCTGGTTTATCGGGAGGTCTATCGCGACGCGCAATCGAAACTGCTGCGCGCACTGCGCGACCCGCATTGGGACGCGCTGCCGAGGAGCGAACGCGCCGCGGTGCGGCACGGTTCGCTGCGCGGGCTGAAACCCGCGGTGGTGCTGGATATCGACGAAACCGTGCTGGACAACTCGCCGTTCCAGGCGCGGCAGATCCGGAGCGGCAAGCCGGAGTTCGACCGCGACGCGTTCGTCGCGTGGATCCGCGAAGCGGATGCCAGGCCATTGCCGGGTGCACTGGAGTTCACGCGCTACGCCACAGCGCACGACATACGGGTGATCTTCATCAGCAATCGCTCCCAGGATTTCATCGATGCCACGATCGAAAACCTGAAACGCGAGGGCTTCCCGGTCGCGGACAACGATGCCGTGCTGAACCTCGGTGCACCCACGCCCGGCTGCGAGGCGAAAGGCAGCGACAAGGGCTGCCGTCGGCAACTGGTCGCGCGCAAATATCGGGTGCTGATGGAGGTCGGCGACAATCTCGCCGACTTCCTGGACGTCGACGAGAACACGCCGCAGGGTCGTGAACGCGCGGTCGAACCGTACCGCCAGTGGATCGGCGAACGCTGGTTCGCGCTGCCCAATCCGGTGTACGGCTCGTGGTTGAACGCGCTGGACCGCGATGCGAAGATACCGGCCGACAAGCGCGCCGCGGAGCACGCGGCGCTGAGGACGCAATGATCGGCCCGCGCGAAAACATCCCCGCGCGCGAACGGCTGATCTTCGCGCTCGACGTGCCCGACCGCGCGCAGGCGGTGCGCTGGATGGATCGGCTGGGTGAATCGGTCGCTTTCTACAAGATCGGCCTGGAGCTGCTTTCCGGTGGCGAATATTTCGACGTGCTGCGCGAATTGAAGGATCGCGGCAAGCACGTCTTCACGGATCTGAAACTGCACGATATCCCTGCGACCGTTGCCGGCGCGGTGCGCGGACTGGCGCACCAAGGCATCGATTTCTGCACCGTGCATTGCGACGCCGCCGCGATGCTCGAAGCCGCGGCCGAGGCGAAAGGAGCGATGCGCTTGCTCGCGGTGACGGTCCTCACCAGCAACGACGAACGCGATCTCGCCGCGCTCGGCGTGCGCGACAGCGTCGCCGACACCGTGATCGCGCGCGCCAAGCTGGCACAGGAATGCGGCATCGATGGCGTGGTGTGTTCCGGCGCCGATCTGCCGGCGCTGCGCGCAGCCGCGCCCGATCTGCTCACGGTTTGCCCCGGCATCCGGCCAGCGGGGCCATCGAACGAGGATCAGAAGCGCGTGGTCGATGTGCGCACCGCGTTCGCCAACGGTGCCGATTACATCGTGGTGGGACGGCCGATCCGACAGGCCGCCGATCCACGCGCGATGGCGAACGAAATCGTGATCCAGATCGAAACCGCGCTCGCCTGAAGCTTGCCTCGTCGGCGCCTGGTCGCCACACTCGCCTCGATGTTGAAGGAATGTCGTCGAAGGAAACGCATCATGCACCGTCGATCGCTGCACCTCGGATTGGGTTTCACCGCATTGCTGGCGCTCGCCGCGTGCAATCGCAACCGGGAACCCGTCGCGCCGCCCGCGACCACGCCCGAGGGCGCGGTACGCGCCGCGCTGGTGCTGACGCGCAACGGTGATTTCGATGGATTGATGCGCAGCACGCTGCCCGATGCGGACTACAAGGCCTGGCGCGCGGAGTGGGAACGCGCGCGTGCGAAACAACCGCCGCCCACACCGCAGCAGCGCGCGCAGTTCGCGCAGATGATGCAGAAACTCACCGAACCCGGCGCCGAAGACAAGCTCTACAAGCAACTGCAACCGCAACTGGCCGACCTGCGCGCACACCGCACTCAGAACCTGCCGATGCTGATCGGCATCCTGCAGGCCGCGGGAAACAACGTGGTCGCCAACGCGGGCGGGCTCTCGGCCGCGCAGAAACAGCAGGCGACCGAAGCCGTCCAGGCGCTGGCCGACTGGGCGCAACAACACGCGGATTTCGCCGACGAGGCCAAGGCCAAAGAGGCGATCGCGGTGGTTTGCGATACCGCGCGCAAGCTCGATCTGAAAACCCTCGATCAGGCGCGCGCCCTGAACTACGAACAGACCATGGCCGGCTACCGCGCCGCCTGGGACGGCCTGAAGAGGTTGTTGAAGGTGTACGGTCTGGATCTGGATGCCAGTTTCGATCAGGCCAAGCTGGAAACCCTGGGCAACGACGGCAGCCACGCGCGCGTGCGCGAAACCTTCACACTGGCCGGCAAGGCCATTGTCAGCAAAATCGACCTGGTGATGCAGAACGGCCATTGGTACGACGCCGACCGGCTGGCCGCCTGGCGCGCGAAGCAGCAATCGCCGGGCACTTCCGGCTCCGCTGGCGCCGAACAGCCCGTCGTGCCGCCCGCGCCTGCGGTCACCGCACCGGCGCAGGCGGGCTCCGCGGTGCATTGACCAAGCCATCCCTCGCGGGGTTCTAGAATGAGTGCGATGGAATCGCCAATGTCCGAGACGGTGGTGCAGCGCGCGCCCTGGACCCGCGCACTGCTTGGCCGGCTGCTGGCGCCTTGGGTGCGGATCAAGCGCGATCCGGCCGAACCACTGAGTCTGCTCACCGCCGATGCGGACGTGGTGTACGTGATCGAACGCGCGGGACTGTCGGACAGCCTGATCCTGGAACGCGCCTGTCGCGAAGCAGGCATGCCCGATCCACTGAAGCCGATGCCGGGCGGCGGCAAGCGGCGACGCTCGATGTTCAGCCTGAGCCGGCGCGACGGTTCGCTGTACGGCCGCAGCCGTCACAGCATTTCGCGCGAGGCGTTGCGCACGCTGCTGCTGGCGCAGGAAGTGGACACGCAATTCGAAATCCAATTGGTGCCGGTGGCGATCTACGTCGGCCGCGCGCCCAATCGGCAATCGGGCTGGCTGCGCGCGCTGTTCTCGGAAAACTGGGTAGTGGTCGGCCGTTTCCGTCGCCTGCTGGCCCTGCTGCTCAATGGCCGCGAAACCATCGTGCACTTCTCGAAACCGGTGTCGCTGCGCGAGATGCTGGCCGAGAGCCCCGGACAACGGCCAGAACGCGTGCAGCGCAAGATCGCGCGCGTGCTGCGCGTGCACTTCCGGCGCGTGCGCACCGCGGTGATCGGACCCGACCTTTCGCACCGCCGCACGGTGGTCGATTCGGTGCTGAACGCGGAAAGCGTGCGCGCCGCGATCGCCGCCACCGCGGCGCGCGAAAACATCCCGCACGCGAAGGCTTGGCGGCAGGCGCAGAAGTTGATGGACGAAATCGCGGCGGACTACTCGCCCCCGTTCGTGCGTTCGATGTCGTTCCT
>DASXWZ010000133.1:0-2778 GCA_036503375.1 Rhodanobacteraceae bacterium
ACGCCGCGGCGGCAAGACGCCGGCGCAGCTCCGGCGTGGTGCCGCCTTCGCGGCGCAGCGTTTCGATCAATTCGGCTTAATCGGCCGGATCGGTCAGCACCGCCACGCGTTCCTGGTTCTTGGCCGCGGCGCGCAACATCGCCGGCCCGCCGATGTCGATGTTCTCGATCGCGTCGCTGTAATCGCAATCAGGCCGCGCCACGACTTGCGCGAACGGATACAGGTTCACCACCAGCAGGTCGATCGGTTCGATGCCGTGTTCGCGCATCACCGCCTCGTCCGTGCCGCCCCGCCCGAGCAGCGCGCCGTGCACCTTGGGATGCAGCGTCTTGACCCGGCCATCCATGATTTCCGGGAAACCGGTGAGTTCGCTGATCCCGCGCACCGGTACTCCCGCTTCGCGCAGCTTTTTCGCGCTGCCGCCGGTGGAAATCAATTCGACACCCAGCGCATGCAGCGCCTGGCCCAGGTCGGCGATACCGTTCTTCTCCGAAACGCTGAACAGCGCGCGCCGCACCGGGACTACCGCGGAATTCCTGGCCGGGGATGCGCGCACGGGTCGGCGCGTGACCTCAGACCAGTCCGTGCGCAAGCAACTTCTTGCGCAGGGTGGCGCGGTTGATGCCGAGCGCTTCGGCCGCGCGGCTCTGGTTGCCGCCGCACCAGCGCAGCACCTCGCTCAACAAGGGCGCTTCCACTTCACGCATCAGCAGCGCGTACAAACCTTCGGAACAAGGCGTGCCGTGCAGGTCCGCGAGATAGCGGCGCGCGCTGCGCGCGACGCATTCGCGCAAGGCCGCGGCGCCGGCATCGGCGGATGCGTGCAGAGGCGTGGGAGGATTGAGTGCCGCGGCTTCCACTTTTCGCAGGGTTCGAAAATCGGTGCGGTTCGCACCCGGGTCGGAAAGTGTAGCGCCGTCTCTCGCGGATGATAAGAGCCGCACAAATGCCGTCATTCGAATCCGAATTCGAACGCAACCGCGCTCTTGCCCGGATCTTCCACTTCGAACACCGCGGCGACGGTTCCTCCCGCAGGCAATCCTGCCGCGCGCGTCTTCGGATCGCCGATGTATTCGGACGGACGGAAGCGGCGCATTGCGATCGCGTTGCCGTCGAGATCCGACAACGCGATGCGGATCACCGGATACGGCTGGACGAAATCGGCATCGTTGCGGATCGTGGCGCTGATGATCAACGCGCCCGGTACGCTCGGATGCGGACGGATGTCGCGCGACAGCAGCGTCAGCCTGGAAATATCCTTCAGCGGCGGCAGCGTGCAGGGGAGGGTCGTGCAGAGACGCGCCAGGATCGGCCGCAACCCCGAATCGGCGGCGAGCGAGGCGCGGTTCGCCCAAACCAGTTGCGCGACCAGCAACAACGCGAGCATGCCGCAGCCGGCGATCCAGCGGAGATTGGCGCCGTGCATGCGCGGCGCACGCGGGCGCGCGAACGCGGGGGTCGCATGCGCGACCGCGGGCGCGGTGACTTCGTCCGGATCGGCAACATCCACGGCATCGGGCATGGGGCGGAACACCGGCTCCACCAGCAGCGGCGATTCCGCGCCGGGCGGCCGCGCCGGCAGGCTGGCGAAATGTTCCGACGGCAAAGTCTCGCTCAGGGAAGGCAATGCATCGAAGACCATCGTGCAGTGACCGCAGCGCACGCTGCCGTGCGCCTGTGCCAGCACGCCCGCGTCCACCGCATAGACCCTCAGGCATTCGGGGCATTGCGTGTACATGTGTGAAGAGTAAAGGCTTTCGCGCCGGGTGGAAGGGTCGCGTGCGTCACGCCCGAAGGATTTTTCAGCTCAGCCGTAGTCCAGTTCCGCGTTCGGCGTCCGGGGCGCGGCATCCGGCGGGTGTTCCACGACGTGCTTCGCATCGAGGATGTGCAGCACGCGCACGCCATGTGCCTGGAACCAATCGGAGATCAGGCGGCGATGGCAGCGCCACCACACCGCTTCCGAACACATGACCGCGGTGCGCTTTTCACATGCGAGTGCGGCGAGGCGTTCGATGCCGGCGACGAATTCGGGCGTATCCATGTAATCCGCGTATGCACGAAAAGCCGCATTGCGCCATTGCGTGTGCGGCGAACCGGGATGCGGCTTGCGCCGGCCGCCCAGGTCGGGGAACGGGGCATATTCGATGGCGGCTTCGTTCAGCGCGTGCGCAAGCGTTTCGGCGTTGAAATGCGGGTAACGGCGCGAACCCGGATATCGCCGCACGTCGGCAATGGTCTCGATGCGGTTGTCGGCCAAAAGCGCGAGGAACTCCTGCAAGGGGCGTGTGGAGTGTCCGACCGTCCAGATCGTGCCGCCTGTGTCCATGGCCTGTGCATCTTTCCCGGCGATGCCGCATGATATCGCCGTTGCCCGATCGGGCTTCAATGGAGCCGAGTCATCATGCGCAAGCTGTTCGTCCTCACCGTCTTGGGCGCCGCAACCGCCGCCTTGCTGTGCGCCGCTCCGTCCGCGCGCGCCGCGCACGAGATCAGTTGCAAGATGACGTTCTCGCTCGCGGGCTGGTCGGCGTTCTACAAGACGTCGTCCGGTTCCGGTTCGATCCACTGCAACAACGGCCAGTCCCTGCGCGTGCATCTTTCCAGCAAGGGCGGCGGCCTGAGCTTCGGCAAGTCCGAAATCAGCGGGATCGGCAAGTTCTCCGGCATCTACGACATCCGCGAGGTGCTCGGCACCTACGCCAACGCCGAGGCGCATGCCGGCGCGGTACGCTCCTCGCGCGGAACGGTGATGACCAAGGGCAACGTCTCGCTGGC
>DASXWZ010000134.1:0-8527 GCA_036503375.1 Rhodanobacteraceae bacterium
CAGACACGGCCGTGCAGGTCGGGCCCCAAGCCAAGCTCGACCTGACGTTGATGGACGTCACGCAGCAGCCCGGCGTTCCGGTCAACAGCCAGTCTTTCGCGCCGCCGCAAATGCCGCAGCAGTTCAAGATCGACTTCGATCCCAAGCAGATCAAGGCCGCCGACATCTACGTATTGCAGGCGAAGATGGAGAACGACGGCCGCGTTTATTCGACGACGCTGCAAACGCCGGTGCTGACGCACGGTGCGCCGGCCAACGTCAACCTGCAACTGGTGGCCGAGCCAACCGCGGCCGACAAGATGCTGTCGGATTTCAAGACGGCGCAGAGTCGCATCGGCGGCATGAAGATGACGCAGGGCACCGCGTCCAACGACCAGGCTTCACGTGGCTGGCAGGTATTCTCCG
Organism: Rhodanobacteraceae bacterium; assembly: GCA_036503375.1. GTDB lineage: Bacteria > Pseudomonadota > Gammaproteobacteria > Xanthomonadales > Rhodanobacteraceae > 66-474. The sequence continues at coordinate 406 of DASXWZ010000134.1, forward strand.
ACAAGAACGGCGTGGAGTTCATCCGCGAGCTGGTGGACAAGGGCGACAAGGGCAATTACACCAGCACTGATTACGCCTATCAGAACGGCCGGCCGTGGGTCGTCGTGCAGGAGACCAGCCCCAAGAAGGGTGCGCCGCTCAGTTCCACCGACCGCGCCGGCTGGGACGAGAACGGCGAGCTGGTGCTGAAGCAGCACGACGAGAACGGCAAGACCAGCGAACTCTCGCACGACGCCGCCAGCGCATTGCACGATCAGGCCGAGGCGTTGTACAAGAAGTTCAACAAGAAGCCGAAGCACTGACGCTTGCTTGCCATCCAGTGGAACAAGAAAGCCGCGCCGATGCGCGGCTTTTTTTCTTTCGTCATTCCGGCCAAAGCCGGAATCCAGTTTTACTTGTGAGTGTAGAAACAGGAACTGGATTCCGGGTTCCGTTTGCGATAAGCCGCGAACGACCCCGGAATGACGAGATGGATTGTTACGCCCTCCCGAGTCCCGAGTCCCGCTTCAAAACCTCAATTTTCCGCCCACGTTCACGCTGTTGATGCGCTGGTTGGCATCGGAAAAGCGGCCGTCGTAGCTGGCCCACATCGAAAAAGACGGGTTGAAATCGGCCGCCAATCCGACGCCTGCGCTGCCCCAGGTCTTGTCCGGGGCGAAGCCCGGCATCGCGAAGGTGCCCGGCATGTCGACGAGGCCGGCACGCACATCCTGCGGATCCGCCTTGCTGTCGTGATTCCATGCAATCTGCGCATAAGGGTGCAGCGCCGTCTCGCCGGTCTGCCAGTTGCCGATCAACTGCCAGCCGAGGCTCGCGACCATCGCTTCGCGTTCCTGCCGGTCGAACGTCATCGCCGTGCTGTCGTCGCCGTTTTCGGCGAAGCTGCTGACGCGCACGCGCTGGTAAGCCAGATCCGCGAACGGCCCGGTGCGCAGCACGTCGGAACCGAAGAGCCACCCGCCGGTCAGCGTGAGCGCGACATGGGAGCCGGATGTGGAACCGCTTTCCGTCCGGGTCGCCGCACCCAGCACGATGTTGCGCTGGATGTCGTGGAACCTCAGTGTGCCGGCGCTGCCGATGGCGCCCAGATAGCTGCCGCCCTGCCAGTCATACATCACGTAGGCCGAGCTCAGCAGTTCTTCCAGCTTGAAGCCGCCACCATCGTCGAAGCCGGCACTGTTTTCCGACACGGTGGTGGCCAGACCCAGCGAAAGATGATCGCTGGTGCGCACATTGCCGCCCAGGGTCAGGGTGCTGAAATGGCCGTCGGACGCGGGACTGTTGGCGGTGGCATCGATCTTCTGCTGGCTATAACTGTAGTCGGCAAAACCGTGCGGCGTGCCGTCCTCCGGTGTTCCGAATCCCGCCATCGCCTGATTGCGCAGACTGCGCGCGACCGCATCGCTCACCTGCAGCGGCGCTTCGGGCAGCAGCGATTGCTGCCCCGGCGCCTGGATCACCGATACCACGTATTCGCCCAGGAGCGCGTGCGCGGCGGTGGTGGGATGGACGCCATCGGCGAACAGCCAGGTTTGATCGGTACCCGGTGCGTAGGTGTAGGGCAAACCGGAACCTTCCGGGCCGCACACGAGCGATGTCGAAGTCAGGCCGCACGCGGCATCGGTGACGTTGGTGAAACCGTAGCGCGATGGATCAGCGATCACTTCATTGAGCAAACCGAACGTGTCGATCGGGATGATGTCGACGCCGGTCTGCGCCAGCCCCGCATTCAGGGTGCTGTTGTAGATGATCGACAGGCCGGTTCCCTGAGCACTTGCTTCCGGGCCCTGCGCCAGCGACGACGGGGTCTTGCCGATGTCGGGCAGGTCGAACACGATGACGCGTTTGGCGCCGGCCTGGCCGAGCTGCGTGATCAGTCCCAGTTCGGCTTGCGCCGCGGCCTGCAGGTTCGCCTGCAATTGATCCTGCGTGATTGCGCCGCCCTGGTAGAGGGCAACGTTGTAGAACACGTCGTTGGCGCCGCCCCACATGGCGTACAGCGCGTCGGGATCGGCCTTGCCGCCGTTGGCACCGAGGTACATCTGCAATTGCTGCGAAAGCAGCGGGATCGTGGGCGGAGTGCCGGGCGAATTGTTGAGGATGCCGGCGCCGCCGAAAGCGAAGTCGGTACCGCCCAGCAGCGACGGCGTCAGCGTGATGCCGTAGTAGTCCGAAACGTGCTCGATCGCCTCCAGCCCGGGATTGGTGGTGAAGCGCGTGGGCGCGAACGGCAACTCTTCCGCGTACGAAAGATTGCCGTTGTCGCTCAGGCTGTCGCCGAAGACGACGACGGCATCGAACTGCGCGGCAGCGGCGCTGCCGGAGAGAGCCAGCGCGAGCGCGCCGGCGAGGATGCGGATACGCGGCATGATTCGTTCCCCACGAGCCGGAAGAGGGCGGGGCTAGATTAATACAGGCGTTTGAATCCGGCCATGGGTCAGGCGCCATGCAAGCAGCCATCCTTGGCGCCCTTTCCGATCGGCATCCGGGCCTCACTCGGCCATTGCACGCGATGCCTTCCTGGCATCGCGCATGTGCAATGGCTTCGACCGCAGATGCACCAACAGCAGCGAGATCGCGGCCGGGGTGACGCCGCTGATCCGTTGGGCCTGGCCGATGGTTTCCGGCCGCACGTGTTTCAGCTTGGAAAGCACCTCGGCGGAAAGGCCGCGGACCGCGTCATAGTCGAATTGTTGCGGGATCGCGGTCGCTTCATGCCGCTGCGTGCGTTGGATTTCCTCACGCTGGCGCTCGAGATAGCCAGCGTATTTCGCCAGCACCTCGACTTGAAACGCTGCACTTTCATCTTGCAGTGGCGGACCAAAACCTTCGATGGCAGTGAGCGTGGCGTAATCCAGTCCCGGCCGGCGCAACAGCTCCAGCGCATTGCCTTCGCGGCTGAGCGTGATCGCCGCTGCCGAGTTCGCCAATGCCGTGCCGCGCGCATTGAACGGTGCGACGTGCAATTGGGATAAGCGCTGCGTTTCGCGTTCCACCGCATCGCGCTTGCGTCGCAGAGCATCGAACCGTTCCTGCTGCACTACGCCCAGTTCATGCCCTTTTTCGGTGAGGCGCAGGTCCGCGTTGTCCTCGCGCAGGTGCAAGCGATATTCGGCGCGCGAGGTGAACATGCGATAGGGCTCGATCGTGCCGTTGGTGGTCAGGTCGTCCACCAGCACGCCGATGTAGGCCTCGTCGCGACGAGGCCACCACGGCGCCTGCTCCTTCGACGCGCGCGCGGCGTTCAGGCCGGCGAGCAGGCCTTGCGCGGCGGCTTCTTCGTAACCCGTCGTGCCGTTGATCTGACCGGCGAAATACAAGCCCGGAATCGCCTTGGTCTCCAGCCATGGGTGCAACCCGCGCGGATCGAAATAGTCGTATTCGATCGCGTAGCCCGGCCGCGTGATGTGCGCGTTCTCGAAACCGCGGATCGAATGCACCAGCTCTTCCTGCACATCGAAGGGCAGCGAAGTGGAGATGCCGTTGGGGTAGATTTCGGTGGTTTCCAGGCCCTCCGGCTCGATGAAGATCTGGTGCGAAGCCTTCTCAGCGAAGCGCACCACCTTGTCCTCGATGGACGGACAATAGCGTGGTCCTACCCCCTCGATCTTGCCGGTGTACAGAGGCGATCGATCCAGCGCCGCGCGGATGATCTCGTGCGTGCGTCCGGATGTGTGCGTGATCCAGCACGACACCTGGCGCGGATGTTCGTCGCGCGAACCGAGATACGAAAACACCGGCGCAGGATCGTCGCCCGGCTGCTCGGTGAACGCCGAATAGTCGATGCTGCGGCCATCGACTCGCGGCGGCGTGCCGGTCTTCAAACGGTCGGCGCCGAGCGGAAGCTCGCGCAGGCGCAGTGCGAGCGTAGTCGCCGGTGGATCCCCCGCGCGACCGCCTGAACAACTGGAGAAGCCGATGTGGATCTTGCCGGACAGGAACGTACCTGTGGTCAGGACTACGCAGCGCGCGCGCAGGTGCAACCCCATCTGCGTAATCACGCCGACGACACGATTGCCCTCGATGATCAGATCGTCGACGGCTTGCTGGAAGATGTGCAGACTCGACTGCATTTCCACCATGCGACGTATCGCCGCGCGATACAGCGCACGATCGGCCTGACAACGCGTGGCGCGCACCGCCGGACCTTTCGATGCGTTCAAGGTCCGCCACTGGATGCCGGCACGATCAGCCGCATGCGCCATCGCGCCGCCCAGCGCGTCGATCTCCCTGACCAGATGTCCCTTGCCGATGCCGCCGATGGCCGGATTGCAGCTCATCGCACCGATCGTCTCGACGTTGTGCGTCAGCAGCAGCGTGTGCGCGCCGCAACGGGCAGCCGCGAGCGCGGCTTCGGTACCGGCGTGACCACCGCCGACAACAATGACGTCGTATGAGTTCATGTCAGATGCCGCCTCGAATATTGGCACCGTCGGTCACTAGGCTCGAACGTCCTGTTCTCGCGAAGTGGCCCCGCGCTCGGCTCCTGCCTCGCGCGCTCACCGGCGCGAATTGCCCTTCAAGGCAGTTCGCGAAAGCCCCGGCTCGCCCGGCATGTCCGCCGCCGACAATTATCACGTCATAGCAATGCAAGTGATTGAGCACTTCTAAAAATGTCCCCGGCGGCCACGTCGGATTCTGGGCGCGCGGATCCTTGGCTCCCCAAGAATCCCGGCTCCACCGTCCATGGCTCTGGCGCTCAGCGGCGTGCGATCCTGCGGATCGCAGGCGCGCCGCTTCGCCCACCACCCACGACGATGACATCGTAAAAATTCATCGCGTCATTTTAGCCGAGGCCCGATATGGGGCGGATTGGCACGCGCCCTGCATTCTCTCTTCGCGCAACTCCCGCCGGCGCATGTGGCGTAACGCGAGCGCGCTGAGATCGGAGGTCAGGGGCCGATCGCGCGCCGGCGGGGGACGCACTGAAGGGTGTCGGGCAACGGGTCCGGGAAAGGACTGGCGCCCGGCGGTCGTCAGGAACAGGGGGAATCCAAGAAGACCGTGTGCCGGGCGCCAGAAGCGTGGAACCGGTGAAGCAAGCCTACAACAAGCAACTTTACAGCGGGCGAAGCACCATCTGCATCCGGAGCGGAGCGCGGATGCAGTATCGCCCGGCTCGGTTAAATGGTGTGTTAAAGCTTTCGGAACACGCACAGTTTGACATGCTCCGAACGATGCAGCTGTTCGGGCCGCGAATTTGGTGAAGTTCGTCACGTTGGCACGCTGGTACGCATTGTGCACCAGATCAACAAAAAAGGATTCAAGGATTGCATCATGAGCATGCTCACAGGGGGCAAGTCGGATTGGGATGAAGTACGTCAGCACCACGACGCGTGGATGGAACAGGGCCGGCTGGAACTGCTGGCTATTGACCTGTCCGCACAGGGGCAATCCAATCCGGAACTGTTGAAGGCGATCGAGCAGGAAGTGCGCGCGCTGGAGCCCGTTCTGCACACCGTCCGGGCGGCCTGACGGCGCCGCGAGAGTCAACCAGGCGCCGGCGCAGAGTCGCCCGTCAGCATCCGATCCAGAACATCCGCCAAGTCCCGCGATACCCCGGCCCTGCCATTGAGATCCAGCAGCGTCGAATGCGCCGCGTCGCGGCGTTTCGGTTCCAGCGTGCTCCAATTCTCGAACGCCTTGGCCAGTCGCGCCGCATTCTGCGGATTCAAACCGTCGATCCGCACCAGTTGCGCCGCGAGGAATCGGTAGCCTTCGCCATCAGGGCGATGAAAACCGACGGGGTTTCCGCGCGCGAATGCACCCAGCAGTGACTGCACGCGATTCGGATTGCGCAGATCGAAGGCGGAATCCCGGCCGAGGTCGCGCACGCGTTCCAGGGTCTCGTGCGCGGGGATCCGAGCCTGCAAGGCCAGCCAGTGATCCAGCGCCAACGGCTTGGCGTCGAAACGCACGCGAAAATCCTGCAGCGCTTCGTCGGCTCGTCGAACATCCGAACGGACCAGCGCCGACAGCGCCGACAGGCGATCCGTCATGGTTTGCGCATTGCGGTATTGCGCGACGGCCAAGGTCGTTCCGTTCGCGGCATCGACACGCCACAGCAGCGACAATATGCGGCCTTTCAACCGTCGCTGCGCACGTGCGACAGCATCCGGTGAACCATTCTCCTGCCGGTGCAGCGCCTCGTATCGCGCGAGCAGTGCTTCACCCAAGCAGTGCGCCAGCCGGATTTCGAGCTTCTCGCGCCCGGCATGCACGCGATCCGGATCGAGCGGCTCGTGCCGTGCGCCGAGTTCGATCACGGAGGGCGGGATCAGCAGTTCGGCCAGCAACGCCGGATCGAGTTCGCGGTCATCGGATGCGAACACTTCCGCCAAAGCGTTCAGCCACGCGTGCAGCGCCGGATTCTCCACTTCGCCCGCGTGTACCGCGTCGAACGCGACGGATGCCAGTTGCTGCGCCGCGTTCCAGCGGTCGTAGCCTTCCGATTCGTGCCGCAGCAACAGCGCCAGTTCGTCCGGCGAGTAGTCGAACTGCAATTGCACCGGGGCGGAGAAATCGCGCATCAATGAAATCACCGGCCGTCCGCCGATCCCGGTGAACACGAATCGCTGCTCCCGCGAGCCGAATTCCAGCACGCGTTCTTCGGCGTGTTCGGATTTTCCCTCCGACTGCAACGGCATGCGCGTGCCGTCCTGCGCAAAAAGCGCGACACGCACCGGTATCGGCAGCGGCCGCTTGTTCCGCTGATTCGGCGTTGCGGGCGTGTATTGCTCCAGTGTCAAGGCGTAGCGCCGTGCAGCCGCGTCGTATTCGCCGCGCGCACGTACTTGCGGCGTGCCTGCTTGTGCGTACCAGGCCAGGTAAGCCGACAGGTCGATGCCGTTGGCTTCGCCCAGTGCGGCGATGAAATCCTCGATCGTCGCGGCCTGGCCGTCGAAGCGCGCGAAGTACAGGTCGGTGCCGCGGCGGAAGCCATCGTGCCCCAGCCGACCCGCGATCATCCGCACCAGCTCCGCGCCCTTTTCGTAGACGGTCGCGGTGTAGAAATTGTCGATCGCCACGTATTCGTCCGGCCGTACGGGATGCGCGAGGGGGCCCGCGTCCTCCGGAAACTGCGCGCGCCGCAGCATGGAGACCTGCTCGATGCGCTGCAGCGCGGCCGATTGCACATCGGAGCAGAACTGCTGTTCGCGGAACACGGTGAAACCTTCCTTCAAGGACAACTGGAACCAGTCGCGGCAGGTGACGCGGTTGCCGCTCCAGTTGTGGAAGTATTCGTGCGCGATCACCGCCTCGATGTGGCGGTATTCCTCGTCCGTGGTGATCTCCGGATCGGCGAGCAGATACTTGGCATTGAAGATGTTGAGACCCTTGTTCTCCATCGCGCCCATGTTGAAATCATGCGTGGCGACGACGTTGAACACCGAAAGATCGTAGTTGCGGCCGTACGTGCGCTCGTCCCAGCGCATCGCGCGCTCCAGTGCTTCCAGCGCGTAATGGCAACCTTCGATCGCGTCCGCTTCGGCCCAGATACGCAAGGTCACGTCGCGGCCGTCCGCGGTGCGGTACGTGCGTTCGAGTTTTTCGAGATGGCCCGCCACCAAGGCAAACAGATAGCAGGGCTTTGGATACGGATCGACGAAGCGCGCCCAGTGTTTTCCACCGGCCAAATCCCCGGAGCCGGCAGGATCGCCGCCGGCCAGCAGCACCGGAAAACGCGTGCGGTCGGCGCGCAGCGTCACCGTGTATTTCGCCATCACGTCCGGACGGTCCGGGAAGAAGGTGATATGGCGGAAGCCTTCGGCTTCGCATTGGGTCAGCAGGAAGCCGCGCTCGCGCGAACCGGACAGATACAAACCCGACAGCGCGGTGTTCGCGGAAGGATCGATCCGCACGCGCGTTTCCAGCACGCCGCCGTCGCGCGCGACCGCCACGGTCAATCCGCGCGAATCCAGCGAGTACTCGCCGCTCGTCAGTTCACGGCCGTCGAGCTTGATCTGCAAAAGCTCCAATCCCTCGCCGTCCAGATGCAAAGGCTGGTGCTGCTGAGGATCGCGCCGAAGATGGAGGCGCGAGGTGACTTCGGTGGCTCCGATACCCAGGTCGAACTCCAGTTCGACTTGCGGCACGGTCCAGGCCGGCGGCCTGTAATCGA
>DASXWZ010000135.1:0-5722 GCA_036503375.1 Rhodanobacteraceae bacterium
TGCGACTCGATGGCGGCGCGCGTTTCGAATGGCGCGCTCGCGATTTCCACTGGACCCTCGTCGCCTTGCCCGGCCCGGGCTGCGCCGCGCGCTGTACGCATGCGCTGGACATGATCCGGCGCGCGCGCATCACGTTGAACCAGAACGCGGACAAAGTGCGGCTGCTCTATCTCGGTGCGCCGCCGGATTCGCCGCGGACCGACCCATCGATGCGGACTTGGCAGGTCGGCGCATCTAACGCCGCCATGCTGGACGACCTGCGCCCGCGTGCACGCGATTCACTCGCCGCAGTGCTGGTGATGCCCGATGGCGTGGCGCTGACGCACTATCCGCCCGGGTTCGATCCCGAAGGCCTGAAGAAGGATCTGCAGAAGGTGGTGCGATGAGCGCGCGCGCCTCGAGCGCGTTGCGCGCGCTGGCATGGATCGCCTGCGCATTCGCGTTCTGCGTGATCGTGTTCGGTGCGTTCGTGCGGTTGTCGAATGCGGGATTGTCATGTCCCGACTGGCCGACCTGTTACGGCCACGTCGCCTGGCCGCAGCGACCGCACGCCATCGCGCAAGCCGACGCGGCATTTCCCGACCGCCCGTACGAGACCGCCAAGGCATGGCGCGAACAGACGCATCGCTTTCTCGCCGGCACGCTGGGCGTGCTGGTGCTGGCGCTCGCGCTGTGGGCGACGTGGCGGAACCGCGCGCGCACGGCTGTGGTGATCGCGGGAATCGCGCTGATCGCGTTAGGCATCCCGTTCTACATCGCGAAAAGCTACGTTGCGTCTGCCGCGTGCGCATCGCTCGGGGAGGCATTGCTGCTGGCGTGCGCGTTTTTCTGGCGTGGTGGCGGCTGGCGGCGGATTGCAGTGCTGGCGCTGGCGGTGGTGTGTTTCCAGGCATTGCTCGGCATGTGGACGGTCACCTGGTTGCTGAAGCCGATCGTGGTGTCGGGGCATCTGCTCGGCGGCATGACGACTTTCGCGCTGCTGGCCTGGATCGCGTGGCGGCTGTCGAGTGCCGGCCCGAGCAATACGGGTGAAGGTTCGCTGTTCTCCGTGGTGCTGATCGGTTTGGTCCTACTTGCGTGCCAGATCTTTCTCGGCGGCTGGACGTCGAGCAATTACGCAGCGCTCGCCTGTGGCACCGATTTCCCGAAGTGCCTCGGGCGCTGGTGGCCGCCCGTCGATTTCCACCAGGGTTTCATCCTCTGGCGCGGTATCGGCGTGAACTTCGAAGGCGGAATCCTCGATGCGGCTGCGCGCAGCGCGATCCAGATCGCACACCGCTTCGGCGCGCTGATCGTCTTCGTCTACCTCGCGTGGCTTGCGCATCGGGTTTCACGCGCAGGGTTGCGCGCTTTCGGTGTCGCGCTGGGCGTATTGCTGATCGCGCAGGTCGCGCTGGGTATCAGCAACGTGAAACTCGGCTTGCCGCTCGCCATTGCCGTCGCACACAACGGTGGCGCGGCGTTGCTGCTGTTCGTGATGGTGGCGCTGATTGTGCGGACGCAGGAGCGTGAGCGGTCGGCGGTGAATCGTGAGCGGCAAGATTCCGCGGACGTTATGCTGTAACGCTCACCGCTCACCTCACCGCACATTGATGTCCTTGCTCGCTGCTCAATACTTCGAACTCACCAAGCCGCGCGTCGTCGCGCTGCTGGTGTTCACCGCGGTGATCGGCATGTTCCTGGCCGCGCCGGGCATGCCGGACTGGCGCCCGCTCGTCTTCGGCACGCTGGGGATCTGGCTGGCTTCGTCTTCGGCGGCGGCATTCAATCACCTGATCGACCAACGCATCGACAAAGTGATGGCGCGCACGTCGAACCGCCCGTTGCCCACGGGTGCATTGACGTCGAAACAGGTGCTCGGTTTCGCTCTGACCATCGGCGCCGTCTCGATGGCGGTGCTGTTCTTCCTGGTCAACCCGCTCACCGCGCTGCTCACCTTCGCCGGCCTGATCGGCTACGCGGTGATCTACACCGCGTTCCTGAAACGCGCGACGCCACAGAACATCGTGATCGGCGGGGTGGCCGGCGCGATCCCGCCGCTGCTGGGATGGGCCGCGGTCACCGGCATGCGTGGCAGAACGGACTGGGCTTACGCCCTGCTGCTTGTGCTGATCATCTTCGCGTGGACGCCGCCGCACTTCTGGTCGCTGGCGATCTTCCGACGCGAGGATTACCGCCGTGCCTGCATCCCCATGCTGCCCGTGGCTTATGACGTGCAATACACGCGCTGGCACGTGCTGTTCTACACGGTGCTGCTGGTGCTGGTGAGCGTGCTGCCGTATCTCGCCGGGATGAGCGGTCTGTTCTATCTCGGCGGCGCGCTGGTGCTGGGGCTCGCGTATCTCTGGTACGCACTGCGGCTGATGAATCCGCCGGATGAATTGTTCGCGATGCGCGCGTTCGGATATTCCATCGTCTACCTGATGGCGCTGTTCGCGTTCCTGCTGGTGGATCATTGGCTGCTGGCGTGGATGCTGCCGCACCCGAGCTATTTGCTGGAGCGGGTCGGTTGAAATGAACGTGCTGCACTGGTTGATGCCGTGGGAACCGTCGATCACTGTCGTGGCGTGTTGCGTCGTGGCCGCGATTCTCTATTGGCGCGGCGCGCGTCGTTCGCCGATGACGGCGTCGTGGCTGCGGCAATCGCTGTTCTGGTCGGGACTCACGCTCACCTACCTGTGCCTGCACACGCAACTGGATTACTACGCCGAGCACGAATTCTTCATAAGCCGGCTGCAGCAATTCGGCCTGCAGCACCTCGGCCCGTTCCTGATCGCGTTGTCGTATCCGGGTGCTGCGTTCCGGCGCGGACTGCCCATGCACTGGCGCACGCGCGTGCTGCGTCCGCTGCTGTCGCGCGGGCCGTTGCGCTGGCTGTTCAACCTCCTGTTCAATCCCTGGGTTGCGTCGCTGCTCTTCGTCGGCCTGATGATGTTCTGGTTGTGGCCGCCGGTGAACTTCGCCGCGATGCTGGACTGGCGGCTCTACCGCCTGATGAACTGGAGCATGGTGCTGGACGGCCTGCTGTACTGGTGGCTGATCCTGGATACGCGGCCCAAACCACCGGCTCGGCTCGGCCCCGGCGTGCGCGTGCTGGTGGAAATGGCCGTGATGGTGCCGCAGATCCTCGTCGGCGCCTACATCACCTTCGCGCATCGCGATCTCTATCCCGTGTTCGATCTGTGCGGGCGCGCCTTCGCCGGCATCAGCCAGTCGGCCGATCAGTACATGGGCGGGCTGATCGTGTGGATTCCCACGGCGATGATGAGCGCGTTCGGCGCCTTGCTGGCCTTCCGCAACTGGTTGCGGTTGTCGGCGCGCGGGCGATTGCCGATACAGCAGCGATGGAAGGAGCAGCGCAGGGCGCAACAAGCCCGCGTAGTTCAATCACCGGACGAATTGGCCGGCCGCACCGGCAGCGTCACCTGAAGCGACTCGCCATCGTCGAAGTGCAGCGACACGTGCACGCTCATCCCCGGTTTGATCGGGTGCTTCGCGTCCATCAGCATCAGGTGATATCCGCCCGGCGAAAGCGCGACGCTTCCATGCGCGGGGATGCCGATCGCATCGATCATCTCCATGCTGTCGCTGCCGCTCTTCTGCATCGAGCGATGCAGCATCGCCATGCCGTAGTCCGCGCTTTCGGCACCGGTGAGTTTCACCGGCTTGTCGCCGTCGTTGTGGAGCGTGACATACCCTGCAGCGGGCAGATTGGCCGGCAGCCAGCGCACCCAACCGTGTTCGGCTCTGACCAGAGGAGCCCGAGCCGCCGCGACGGCGCAAGCAGCGAGCGCGACCAATGCCGCGAGCTTCGACAGCGGACGAATCATCGTTTCACCTCAATCCTGGCGCATCAATAATTTCAGGTCGTGCGCGATCGCGTCGGGCGTGTCGGTGGAATTTCCGATCAGGCGTGCGCGGCCGCGCCGGTCGAACACGTAGACGATCGAACCATGACTCACCGTGTAATCGCCGTTGGCCTGCTTCGCATCGATGTTGAAGGCGGAGCGGTAGCGCTTCGCCATCGCGGTGATCTGTCCGGGCGTGCCCGTCAGGCCCACTACCCGCGGATCGAAGGCGGTGACGTATTGATGCAGCACCGGCGGCGTGTCGCGCGCGGGGTCCACGCTGACGAACAGGATGCGCACCTTGTCGGCATTCGCGCCGAGCTTCTGCATCACCAGGTGCAAGTGCACCAGCGTCAGCGGGCAGACGTCCGGGCAGTGGGTGTAGCCGAAGTACATCAGCACATATTTGCCGCGGAAATCGGCCGCACTGGCAGGCTTGCCGGTGTCCGACGTGAGATCGAACTGCAGATCGGGCAGATGCCCGCGCACGTCGTTCAATTGCCAGGGCGGCGGCGCCAGGCTGCATGCGGCCAGCAGCGCGGCGCATAGCGCGGGCAGCACAAACCGCCGGAACATCAGTGATGTCATGAAAGGAGCTTGAACGGAAACGTCAATAATAGCCCGCGCGCTGCAAATGAGCGTGCTGTTTTGAAGGGTGCGCACACGGACGTGCGCTTTTGGAGTCCAAAGCGACTGGCTCGGGCAAGCCGCCAAACCTGATCCGAAGCAGCGATCAGGGAAGATCGCACAAATGAGCAGTACGCACGTGGACGTGCGCTTTTGGTCGAGGAAGGTCGACCCATTACAAGTCACCGGATCTGGTCCGAGGCCGCGATCACGGACAATCTCACGAACGATGCTTGACGCAGATGCTGCGACGCGGCGAAAATATCCACGTCGTGGACGTTCGCGCCTGCGACATCCGTTCAACCCAAGCAAAGGCTATGGACGTACACCCTAGTCGCACCGCCGTAATCCGCTCGCATCGGATCACGGCGACCAACAATCAGTCGTTCGCCTGCGGCCGTCGCATGGGCAGCGCCGGGACTTTCCTCGACTAGGGAAGCCGGCCCTCTCCGCGGCGCCGCGAGCGCCGTTATCGAGGAGATGGGCCATGAAACTCCTTCGCGATTTTTTCCGTTCGCGCCTGGTGCCCCGCCATGCGCAGCATTTTCGTCGTGCCCGCAAGCCGCGCGCGTGGCATGTGACCGTGCCCGCGCCACGCGCACAGGCGTAATGCACCGAAGTTCGCGAAAACGATATTCGCCTCCGCGATCCCGACCGCGTCGGGCCGATCGCCGCCCCCTGCTGCGCTGACCACGAACCGACTGCTCGCTTCGTGGCGAAAACCGGAACCCACGGAAGCGAGCCATGCTGCAAACCCCGCTCAACGAGACGCGACAAGCCGGCACGAAGAACGGCGCCGCAGGCGCGCGTCTGCTCGCTGCCCGGCTCGCCGGGCTCGACAATGCGGCTTTGCTGCATGAACTCGAAACCGGCTACACCGGCCTCGATCAGGAACAGATCGAGTCGCGACTGGATCGCGACGGACCGAACGAAGTCAGCCACGAAAAGCCGCCGCACTGGTTGCGGCAATTGCTGCGAGCGTTCAAGAATCCCTTCATCGCGGTGTTGGTGGTCCTTGCCGCCGTGCAGTTGGCGACCTCGGATGACGTCACCGGCCCGATCATCATCGCGGTGATGGTGCTGATCAGCGCGGGCCTGAGCTTCACCCAGGAATATCGCTCCTCCAAGGCCGCCGAAAAGCTGAAGGCCATGGTGCGCAACACCGCCACCGCCACGCGGCGTGCATCCGATGGCCATAGCGAGCGCATCGAGGTACCGGTGGGCGAGCTGGTCGCCGGAGACATCGT
>DASXWZ010000136.1:0-3831 GCA_036503375.1 Rhodanobacteraceae bacterium
CGTGCTGCTGGCGTTCGACATCGCGACATCGATCTTCCTTGCGGCGACCGTGGCGATGTTCGCGCGCGCAAAAACGCAATCGATGCGCGAACGGGCGCGCACGCAGGACGAGGGCTATTGGGGTTTCCTGCTGAGCAGTGCGGCGGTGGCGGTGATCGCCCTGGTGGCACTGGGTCTGGAGCTGCACGCCAGCAAGGGCGGCGGCGTGATCGAGATCGCGCTGGCCGCGGTCAGTCTGCTGCTGTCCTGGCTGTTTCTCAACACCATCTTCGCGCTGCACTACGCGCACGAGTACTACGGCGACTTCGATCGGGAGAATGCAGGCCTGGAATTTCCCGGCACCGACAAACCGGATTATTGGGATTTCGTGTACTTCGCCTTCGTGATCGGCATGACCTTCCAGGTCTCCGACGTGCAGATCAGCCAGCGCGGGATCCGCCACGTCGCCACCGCGCACGCGCTGATCGCGTTCTTCTTCAACGTGATCATCCTCGCCCTGAGCGTCAACGTCGTTGCCGGGCGCGCCTAGCCGTCAATCGCCGCCGGATTCGGCGGCGCCGAGCATTTCCGGCGAAGGCGTGGTTTGCGCGCGTCGCGCGAACAGCGGTTGCGCGAACACCGCGGCGAGTATCACGAACACGCCTGCATAGAACCATCCGTCGAGTTGATGCTGCTCGCCCAGCAACAGGATCGCCAGCACGATCGCGTAAACCGGCTCGAGGTTGGTCGCGAGCTGCACATAGAACGCGGACAGCCGGCGCAGCGCGACCAGCGCCAGCGCGAAGGGCAGCAGCGTGCACGCGATCGCGAGCGCCAGCAACAGCGCGGCGTCCCGAAGATCGGGCAACACGAATGCCGCCCCTGCGTGCGGCAGCAACGGCGCGATGATCGTCAGGAACGCCGCACCCGCGCCGAGTTCCAGCGCCGTGACGGTGAGCGGATCTGCATGTTCGACCATGCGCTTGTTGAGCGCGCCGAAGCAGGCGACGAACAGCGCCGACAGCGCGCCGACCGCGATGCCCAACCGCATGTCCGCGGGAACGCCTCCGACCACCAGCGCCACGCCCGGGACCACGGCGACCGCCAGCAGCAGTTCGCGCACGTCGAACTCGCGGCGGGCGATCCAGGGCTCGAGCAATGCGAGGAATACCGGGGCCAGCGCGATGCAGGTCGCCGCCACCGACGCATTGGCGAGTTTCACCGCGCCGTAGAAGGTCAGCCAGTGCAGCGCCACGACCACGCCGATGCCGGCGTAGATCGCCGCGAGCCGCAGTGAGAGCGTGCGCAATCCGCGCCACACGCGCGGTACGCACAGGAGCGCCGCGGTGACCCCCAGCATGCGCCACCACACCAGCGGCAGCGCGCGCAAGGTGATCAGCTTGCCGAGGATGGCAGTGAAGCCCCACAGCAGCACGCAAAAATGGATTTGCCACTGTGCCTTGGCGTGGGGAGTCATCGGTACGAGAGACGGGAGGTGGGAGAGGGTGAGTCGGTGAAAAGCATAGCAAGGCGACATGGCACCTCTCGTCATTCCGTATGCGGCCACGGATCAGGTCCGAGCAGGCCGCGCCGCGATCGGGAACCTGTCTTTGCGTCTCCTTCGACAGACAAAAGCAGATTCCGGGTTCGGCCTGCGGCCGCCCCGGAATGACGACAATCGTTACGCTCTCCCGAGCCCCGAGCCCCGGGCCCCGAGCCCCGCTACTTCTTCCCGGGCGCCTTCGCCGGCTTGCGCATCTGCGCGATCAGCCCGGTGCATGCATTTTCGTTGTCATGGCTGGGCGCGATCATCGCCGCCAGCGCGGCCAGTGGTGCGGCGACCGTGCCGAGCACCGCCGCGCCCGCGCCGCGCGCCAGCAGCGGACCTTTCTCCACGCCCGCGCTCGGGTTTTTCAGGGTGCCGCGCAGGTACAGCGGCGAACGCAACGAGAGGATACGGAGCCCCTTGCTCTGCGGGTGCAGTGTGAGGTCGAGCTGTTCGGTCGCGAGGTTGATCGTGCCGTCGACGTTGATCGTCGTGGTTTCGGTATCGATGAGGAAGAGCGTCGAGCGCCACAGGCCATCGCGCGCATTGAAATCCGCCGCCGCGCAGTCGATCTTCACCGGCTCGTCGCCGAACAGTTTCAGCTTGGCGATGTTGGCGAGGTTCAGACCGGCTTCCTCCAGCAGCAGCTTGCTGACCTGCCCGTTGTCCACCAGCAACTTCACCTCGCCGTCGGACGTGCCCAGCAGTTTCGCCACCGAATTGCCGCTGCCGGTCAGCGCGGCATCGCCATTGATCTGGCCGAGGCTGGTTTGCATCAGCGCGACGGTCGGGAACAGCCTTTTCAATTGCGCGCGCCGCACGCCCACGCGCATCCTTCCGTGCATCGGATCGCGGCTGCCGTCCAGCGTGATGTGGGCGTCCATGTCTCCCCCGGCCACGCCGAAACGCAGCGGATCCAGGGTCAGCACGCCGTCTTTCATCGCGAGGTGCGTCGAGAGGTTCTGGATCGGCAATTCCTTCTTGGCCTCGATGCGCTTGCCGGTGAAGCGGACATCCGCATCCATCCTGCGCCAGCGCGAGGTGTCGAAAGGTTCGACCGGCAGCAATTTGTCCGCCGGCTGC
Organism: Rhodanobacteraceae bacterium; assembly: GCA_036503375.1. Classification (GTDB taxonomy): domain Bacteria; phylum Pseudomonadota; class Gammaproteobacteria; order Xanthomonadales; family Rhodanobacteraceae; genus 66-474. The sequence continues at coordinate 2,609 of DASXWZ010000136.1, forward strand.
TTCACCGCATCGCCGCGGCGCGACTTCGATGCATTGCTGTCGGCGCCGATCAACGGCGCGAGATCGGAAAACTTCAGCACGTTGGACGTGATGCTGCCGCTGAGCTTCGGTCGCGCGCCTTTGGTCGCATAAGTCATGTCGCCGTGCAGGTCGCTGCCGCCCACGCGTCCGTCAAAATCACGGTAGCGGAATACGCCTTCGTGCATCTGACCGATCAGATGCCCCTTCGTCGTGAACGGCGGTGTCGCGGGCAATGCCAGTCCGGTCAGCGGGTACAGGTGCGCCATGCTGTCCGCTGACATTTTCAAGTGCAGGTTGAGCGCGGCGAAATGCACCGGATCGGTGAGCGTGCCGTCGAGCGCGATGTGCACGTCGCGCAGCCGCAGGTCGGCCTGCAGCGGGAAGGGCAGCGACGCATCGCGCAGCGTCAGCACGCTGCCGGTCTTGCCGCTGCCGGTGGCTTTTGCGCCACGCCAGGTGCCTTTCGCGGTCCAGCCGAAATAATAGGCCTGATTCGAATGCGGCGGCGGTGCGTTGTCCGCATTGTCCTGCTTCGACGCAACGATCTGATCGAACGGAATCGGCTTGCCCAGCGGTTGCACCGCCACGTCCAGGTGCAGGTCGAGCTTGCCGTCATCGATACGGATCGTGCCCGCATCGAATCCGACTTCCCCGACGTCGAGCTTCCAGTTTCCGCCGCCCTGCGCGAACTTGAATTGCCAGTTGGCGCGTCCGTTCTTGTCGCGCTCGATGTCCACGCCCGGCGCGAACAGTTTCACCGAGGGAATTTCGATCGTGTGCCCGATCAGCGCCAGGGGCGAGAGGCTGAAGCGCACCTGCTGCACCGTTGCGAAACGCGGCTGCTTCGCCCACGGTGGGTTGGCGATGCTGATGTCGCGCGCGGTGAAGCGCGGCCATGGAACCCAGTGCGACAAACCTTCTGCATCGGGATTGCGCGACCAGGCGACGGTCAGGTCGCCGTTGATCGCGACCGGTCGCCCGATGGAAGCGCTGAGACGCTGCCCCAGCCACGGCCGCGCACGGTTCCAGTCGAACAGTGCCACGATCAGGATCGCGGCGACGATCAACGCCGCGATGATCACCACGATCCAGATCAGGATGCGCCTCGCCAGCGCCATGCCTCACTCCATGTCAAGGCTCGGCTTACAGCCTACACGACAACCCGGCGGCGGCGCTTGCGCGCGGCAAGTTTCCGTTCATGC